>DATGKJ010000273.1:0-13257 GCA_035294685.1 Terriglobia bacterium
GAAAATGGCAGCGGCAAGTCAGGCTGCCCCGGTCCAAGCGCAGCAGCCTGCGCCGCCTCCTCCGCCGCAGCCAGTGCGCGTGACGATTCCATCAGGGACTGTAGTAACGGTGCGGATGATTGATCCGGTCAGTTCCCAAACGGCGCAGGCGGGGCAGGTATTCGCCGCAAGCGTCTTTTCGCCGGTAGTCGTCGGCAATCGCGTGGTGGTTCCCCAAGGCGCGGATGCCAAGGTGCGGGTCGTTCAGGTGCGAAGCGCCGGGCATTACCAGGGGCAGTCGGAATTAAAACTGGAATTAGTCGCTGTTAACGTGAATGGCGAAGACCTGCCCGTTCAAAGCGGCTACTACGATAAGCTGGGCGCTTCGCGCGGCAAGAACAGCGCCGAGAAAATCGGAGGCGGCGCCGGGTTGGGAGCGTTGATCGGCGGACTGATCGGCCACGGAAAGGGCGCTGGCATCGGCGCGGCAATCGGCGCGGCGGGCGGAGCGGTAACTCAAGAGGCCACTCACGGCCAACAGGTGACGATCCCCTCTGAAGCCAGAATTGACTTTGTCCTGAGAAGTCCCGTAACGATAACGCTCAATCCAGAGCAGTAATTGCTTGGCGATTGCGCGATTCCCGTGCAGTCTTTTGCGCTTTTACCAGCATGGAACCCGCAGAGGGTGAAGGATTTTTCCGCTTCAAGACGGATCGGATTCATGATATTAGATAGAGGCGATGCCAACCCCTGATCACTCCATACCGCTTGCACCCTTCAGAACCCTGACAAGAACTGCTGCCAGCTTGCCGGAATTAGCCGATCTGGATTTGGCGGTCCGGCAGAGTCTGGCGAGTCTCGGGCTGCCGCCTGACCGCCTCGTGCGCCGGCGTATTGCTGTGACGGCAGGCAGTCGCGGCATCGCCAGCTTAAAAGAAATTGTTCGCGCCGTCTGCCAGTGGCTGCGCGAGCAGGGGGCGCAGCCCTTTGTGATTCCAGCAATGGGAAGTCATGGAGGAGCAACAGCCGAGGGCCAGCGTCGCATTCTGGAAGAATATGGCGTTTCGGAAAACTTCATCGGCGCTCCGATACTCTCTTCCATGGAAACCGTCTGTCTGGGCGAGACGCGCCAGGGATTTCAGGTTTTTATGGATCGGCATGCCTGGGAAGTCGATGGCGTTGTGGTGATGAACCGCGTCAAGCCCCATACGGACTTCACGGGGAAAATCGAAAGCGGCCGGCTTAAGATGATGGCTGTCGGGCTGGGTAAGCGCCAGGGCGCTGAGGAGGTTCATCGGTGGGCCCGGAAATATGGTTATGAGACCGTGATCCGCGCCATCAGCGAAAGAATTCTGGCCAGCGGTAAGATCCTTTGTGGATTGGCTGTGGTCGAGAACGAAATGCATCGCATTTGCCAGGCCAGAGCGGCGCGTCCGGAAGAATTGGTGGCTCAGGAAGAAGAGACCCTGGCGCTTGCCCGTCGGCTTGTCCCGCGGCTTCCTTTTTCCCAGGTTCAACTGCTGGTTGTCGATGAGATGGGCAAGAACATCAGTGGGACGGGCATGGATACTAAAGTCATTGGACGAGGCGTGGAACTCCCCTCCGGCGAGGCCCCCACTATCGACCTGATTTATGTTCGCGATCTCACCCCCGAAAGTGGCGGCAATGCGGTTGGCATGGGCAATGCCGATCTGGTTCATGAGCACTTCTATCGCAAGGTGGACCTGAAAAGAACCTATATCAACGCACAGACCTCGTTAAAGCCCGGTAGCGTTCGCCTTCCCATGTATTTGCCCTCAGACCGGGCTGCGCTGAACTTTGCGCTGGGAAGTCTTGGCTCTCCCGATCCCGAAAAGCAGCGCGTGGCGTGGATTCACAATACTCTCGACCTCAACCGGATTGCGATTTCAGAACCGCTGGCCCGTGAAGCGGCGAACCTTTCCAGATGGCAATTATCAACGGAAACTTTTCAACCGCGTTTTGACGCCGAGGGGAACCTGGTCGCCGGGCCTGCCTAGCAGGCCGCCCTGATGGTATTTCCGCTTCCGGCGAATCCTCGCTCTGCGCGATGATTTCTCTATGACGAAAGCCGGCCGGCTGATTGGCCTGATACGGCCCTACATTCCGCGTTTCATTCTGGCCATTCTTCTGATGGCGGTGGTCGGAGCGTGCGAAGCCCTGTTCGCGCTATTAATTAAACCTGTCTTCGACCGCGTGCTTGACGTTCATCAGTCCACAGCGCCCATTCTTCTTTTCAAGCTGCCCTTTCATGGCCCGGCAATTTACCTTCAGGATTTCATTCCGCCCGGCATTCATTCCCCCTGGGCCATGGTGGCCTTTGCGATCGTGGCTGTGACCTTCATCAAGGGAGTCTCGGTCTACTTTGCCACGTATTCGGTGAATTACATCGGCCAGTCGGTGGTGCGCGATCTGCGCAATATGCTCTATACCAAGATCATTGCGCAGTCCATGTCATTTTTTTCCCAGAATCCCACCGGCAGGCTCATGTCCACGGTTACGAATGATATCGAGCGCATCCAGGATGCGGTCTCGCACGTGACCGCGAATTTTCTGAAGCAATCCTTCACCCTTCTCGGCCTGCTGGTGGTGATTTTTTATCTCGATTGGCATTTGGCGCTTGCTTCGCTCATTTTGGTTCCCTTTGTGGTGTTCCCTTCCGCCAATATCGGGCGCTACATTCGCGCTTCCAGCCGCAAGAGTCAGGACAAAATGGCGGAAATCGCCAATATTCTTCAGGAGACCTTCAGCGGGATTCGCGTCGTCAAGGCTTTCGGAATGGAATCCTTTGAGGCCCGCAAGTTCATGGCAGCCACGCGGCGGCTCCTGAAAGTTAACCTGCGCTGGGTGCGCGCTCACGCCCTGACCTCACCTCTCATGGAGCTTTTCGGGGCCATCATGATCGCAGGTTTCCTGCTCTATGCCCGCAATGAAATCGTGCACCACGCCCACACCATGGGCGGGTTCGTGGCCTTCCTGTTCGCCCTGATCAAGATGTATGAGCCGATCAAACGGCTGACCAGCGTCAACAATGCCTTTCAGTTGGCGGTGGGAGCGTCCGAACGAGTCTTTGAACTGCTGGATGTGAACGCCGAGGTGAAAGAAAAACCCAATGCCGTCGCGCTTTCCCCCTTTCATCAGGAGATCATTTTCGATCACGTAGACTTCAGCTACGATGATGTTCCGATTCTTCAAGGGGTTAATCTGAGAATCCGCAAGGGTGAAGTGGTGGCTATTGTGGGTTCAAGCGGAGCAGGTAAGACAACGCTGGCCAATCTGATCCCGCGCTTCTTTGATGTGACTCGTGGCCGCATCCTCTTTGATGGCTGCGATCTGCGCGACGCCACGCTGAGCTCGCTCCGAGCACAAATCAGCATTGTGACCCAGGAGACCGTTCTATTTAACGACACGGTCTTTAACAATATCGCTTATGGGCAACAGTCGGTCAGTCCGAAGTCAGTTGATGAGGCGGCGCGGGCGGCTTTGGCGCACGAATTCATCATGGAACTGCCTGAGGGCTATCAAACGGTGATCGGCGAGCGCGGTCAGCGGCTTTCGGGTGGCCAGCGCCAGCGCATCGCGATCGCCCGTGCCTTGTTGAAGAATTCACCGATCCTGATACTGGACGAAGCGACTTCTTCGCTCGACACCGAGTCCGAAGCGCTGGTGCAGAAGGCATTAATGAACCTGATGGTGGGGCGCACGGTGCTCGTGATCGCCCATCGCCTCTCCACGGTTCGGCGCGCCGACCGGATTGTGGTGCTCGACCGAGGCTCCATCTCTGAGATCGGAACTCATGAGGATCTTGTGACGAGGGGAGGAATTTACCAGAGGTTGCACGACCTGCAGTTTGTGGACGTGGAGCCCTGAGAGACGAAATGAGCTTATCGATGTCATGGCATCCATGACTCCATGAGTCCGTAAAGGTGAGCGGCGCCTTCTTCTTATGATCTATAGCATGACAGGTTACGGCATGAGCCGCACCGAGAATGAGCGCTTTTCCATCTCCATCAACCTCAAGAGCACCAACCATCGTTTTCTGGACGTTCAGATGCGGCTCCCCGCAGCGCTTGACTCTGTTGAGCCGAACATCCGCCGAATTCTGAAAAACCATATCCAGCGCGGGCACATTGAAATGACCGTCAATCTGGAGCGCCTGAATGAAGCCGATCTGCGGTTGAACCGCGAATTACTCGAGGCTTATCTCAAAACTTGCGAAGCTCTCAACAAGGAATTTGGATTTTCCTCTCAGCCGGACCTAGTGGCGCTGTTGCGTGTTCCGGGTGTGCTGATGGGCGGAAGTGATCTTTCAGAAGACGATCTTGGAAACGCGCAACAGGTTTTGGAGAAGGCCCTGCTCGACGCGATCGAGCGTTTGAATGAGATGCGCCAGCGCGAAGGCGAGACTCTGGCGCGGGACTTTGAAAATCGCCTGGCCCACCTTCAGGAACTAGGGGTCAAGCTGAATGACCTCTCCACGCGGATGGCGCCCGCTTTCCGCGAGCGCTTGGAGAGGCGTATCAAGGAGCTTACACAAGGTCAGGAACTTGATCCATTGCGCCTGACGCAGGAAGTGACGGCTTTGGCGCTTCGCTCCGACATCACCGAAGAGGTCACACGGTTTCAGAGCCACGTAGGGCAGGCCCGGCGCCTGCTTAAAACGGGGGAAGACGTCGGCAAGAAACTGGATTTTCTGCTTCAGGAAATGAACCGTGAGGCCAATACCATGCTGGCGAAAACCACCGGCGTGCCGGAAGCTGGCGTTGAGATTGCCAACTGCGCAATCGAAATGAAAGTGGAAATCGAGAAACTCCGCGAACAGGCGCAGAATATTGAGTGATCCCCCCGATCTCAATGACGGTCGGAGCGGGCCGGCGCAGAGCCTAACACTGCTCTGCATTTCCTTAGAAGCTGTTTCAAAACCGCACTCTACTTGTTGAACGGGTGGCTAAAAAAACCCAAAGACTGTCATGCTGAGCCCTTCGACTGCGCTCAGAGTAAACTCCGCGAAGCATCCCTGTATTTGTAAAATTCGCTAAATACGGGGATTCTTCGCTTCGCTTGCGCTCGGCTCAGAATGACAAGTGGACGCCCAGGATGACAGTTGGGCAGCCTTTTCACCAAGCTATTGATTGGCTGAAGGGTTTTGAAATAGGTTCTAGTAACTTTCGGGCGACGCACCGGCGCTCTGACAGGCTATAATGTTAAATGGCATCGAATCAGAACTCATCCAAGGACCAGGGAAATATTGTCATCATTTCAGCGCCCTCTGGTTCCGGGAAATCAACCATTGTTCGACGGCTTCTGGCCTCCACGCGCGGGCTTGAGTTTTCGGTCTCCTATACCACCCGCCGTCCCCGGCCTCGTGAGCGGGAAGGCAGGGATTATTTCTTCATTACCGTTGCTCATTTCAAACGAATGATCGCCGCCCATGAGTTTGTGGAGTGGGCAAAGGTCTACGGCAACTATTATGGAACCCCGCGGCGCCAACTGGTCGAGGCAAGGCAAGCCGGCAAAGACATTCTGCTGGATATTGACGTGCAAGGCCACCGCAAGGTGCGCCGGCAATTGCCCGAAGCCATCAGCATTTTTCTGCTGCCGCCTTCGTTTCAGGAATTGCGACGACGACTTATTCGCCGCCACTCAGACGCTCCTCAGACCATTGAGAAGCGGCTGGCGGCGGCCCGCGAAGAGATCAGGCATTGGCCGGAGTATGACTACATCGTGGTCAATGACGATGTACGTCAGACGACTGGCGCGCTGCGGAGCATTCTGGCCGCGGCGCGTTTTCGACAGACCAATCAGCAGGAAAAAATTCGACAGATTTTGAAGACATTTGGAGGATAAATCGAAATGGATATACCACAGGGAATCGATAGCAAATTCCGATTTATTTTAGTTGCGGCCAAACGGGCGCGCCAGTTGCAGTCCGGCGCCAAACCTTTGGTTCAGACTCCTTATAAAAAACCCACCAAGATCGCCATGGCAGAGTTAGAGTCGGGCTTAGTGCCTTTTGAAGTGCCCGGCTCTGCGCTCTCCGCTTCTGCAAACGAAGCTGCCGAAGCGCGCTAGCTTTACACGGAAAGATCGCGAACAACGTAGATGCAGAGAAGGTTTCTTCCGCCATCCGCAGTTTGTCGCCGCCTCAGACTTTTCCTGCACGCCGATCCTTATTGCCAACCTCCGCCCAAGGCCTGATAGAGCTGAACGACAGAAGTGAGTTCGCTCAGCCGGGCCTGCGCCAGGTCAAGCTGCGCGGTGAAGTACTGGATTTCCTGCTGGAGGACTTCAAGATAACTGGTCACGCCTCCCTGATAGCGAGTCCGCGCCAGCCGGTCCGCGTCGGCCAGCGTTTGCGTAAGCGCCTGCTGCTCAGTCAGGAACTCGCGACTTCGCTGGTAGCTGATCAATGCATCAGAGACCTCGCGAAAAGCTTCCTGCACGGTTTTCTGATAGGTGAAGAGGACCTCCTGCTCCTGGGCGCGAGCCGCCTGAAGATTCCCACGAAGCCTCCCTCCAGTGAAAATGGGTTGCATCAGGCTCCCGGCAAAAGTCCATACTCCTGAAGGCCCGGTGAAAAGCCGGGAAAGCTCAAAACTCTCCGTGCCCCCGGAAGCAGTCAGGGCAATTTGAGGGAAAAATTCGGCGCGCGCCACGCCAATTCTCGCATTGGCAGCGACCAGTTCCTGTTCGGCCTCGCGGATGTCGGGCCGTCTCTCAAGGAGGGCGGAAGGCAACCCTGGGGGGATGGTGGGGGCCAGAGTCTCCTGATTTAAAGGCTTGCCACGCGGAATCGAAGCCGGATTTTCGCCCAGCAGGATGCTGATAAAATCTTCCTGCTGCGCGATCAGACGCCGGATATCGGTGATCGTCGTCTCCGCCGTTTCAACCAGCGATTCAGCCTGGCGCACGTCCAGCAGCGATGCGACGCCGCCTTGCTGCCTGATTTGCGTCAACTTGAGGGAAGCTTGCCGCGACTTCAAGGTACTTTCGGAAATCTGGAGTTGAAGATCCAGCGCGCGAAGCTGGAAGTAGGCGGTTGCGACCTCGGAGACCAGCGTCACGCGCACAGCTTGCTCGCCATATTCGGTTGCCAGCAAGTTGGCGCGCGCCGCTTCTGTGGCGCGGCGATATTCACCCCAAAAATCAAGCAGCCAGGAAGCGCTGCCACCCAACTGCAGATCGCTGGTTGTAAAGCTGGGCAGGATTCTGTTTGGAGCCGTCTTCTGCCGGGCTGCGCCGGCAGTGCCGTTCACTTGCGGAAACTCTTGCGAACGCGCGACAGCCAGTTCTCCCTCGGCTTCCAGGATGCGGGCGGCGGCGGTGCGGAGGTCAAAATTCTGCCTCAGCGCCGTGCTGATCAGATTTTGTAAAACCGGATCGTGGAAAACCTCCTGCCACTTCAGGTCGCCAAAGGAGGATGCTCCGGTCGGCGATGCAGGCATGGATGTTGCGGTTTCCGCGCCTCGGTAGGCAGCGGGAACAGCCACCGCTGGGCGCTTATAGTTCGGGCCCACCATGCAGCCGCAAGTGAAAACTGCGATCAGTAGAATTGGCAGTATTCGCATCTCCGCGCGCGTTTCCTCTGTTTTAAACACCGGGTGTCTTTCTCGCTCTCAATTCCTATCTCTGTTCTGACGCTGGTTCTGGCTGGGCCGCAACAGGTTCTGGAATCTCAGCGCGCCGCTTAAATTTCCCGGACGACCCTTGAATGACTACGTAAAGCACGGGGATGAAGAAGACCTCCAGGATTGTGGCGGAGATCATCCCCCCGAATACGGTCGTGCCAAGCGAGTGACGGCTGGCTGATCCGGCGCCTGAGGCGACGACCAGCGGAACCATGCCCAGGATGAACGCCAGCGAAGTCATCAGGATGGGTCGAAAGCGCAGTTGCGCGGCTTCGAGAGCGGCGTCGATAAGCTTGTATCCTTGCTCGTGGCGCATTTTGGCAAACTCCACAATCAGAATGGCGTTTTTGGCCGTAAGCCCAATCAGCATGACGACGCCGATCTGGGCGTAAATATCGTTTTCCAGGCCGCGCATCCACACCGCGAGATAAGCGCCCAGAATGCCGAGCGGGATGCCGAAAATCACCGCGAGCGGCACTGCCCAGCTTTCATACATCGCGGCAAGCAGGAGAAATACAAAAGCCAGGGCTAGAAGGAAAATCGGCCCTTGCTGGCCGCTTGATTCTTTTTCCTGAAAGGCCGTGCCCGACCAGTCAAAGCCGAATCCGGAAGGGAGTTCCTTCGCCGCCAGCGTTTCCATCGTGGTCAGAGCCTGGCCTGAGCTGTAGCCCGGCGCGGAGGTGCCGCTGATTTCCGCCGAGCGGTAAAGATTGAAATGCTGAATGATGTCCGGGCCTGTGGCGGGGCTCACCGTCACCAGCGTGCTGAGCGGCGCCATCTGGTTCTCCGCCGTCCTTACATAAATCTGGCTGATGTCCTGAGGCGTAGCGCGGTACTGCGGTTCAGCCTGAAGCATTACTTTGTAGACGCGGCCGAAACGGTTGAAGTCATTAACGATCAACCCTCCCAGAAAAGTTTGCAGACTGGCGTAGATGCTGTCGATGGGCACGCCGAGCGTCTTGGCCTTGTCGCGGTCCACCGACACTTTCACCTGCGGGATGCTGGTGCTGAAGCTGTTATAGACGTTTGCCAGCGCCGGTTGCTTTCCGGCTGCCGCCGCAAATTGCTGCGCCGCGCCGGCAAGCTGCTGCACGGTTTGTCCGGAACGATCTTCCAGTTCAAACTGAAACCCGCCGGAGATGCCGAGGCCCGGAATCTGCGGCGGCACAAACGGAATCACCAGCGCCTGAGGAAGGCCGTAAAGCGCTCCTGTGGCGCGTCTCATGATGGAAAAAACGTCCATGCCTTTAGCCGCCCTCTCACCCCAGGGTTTCAGCCGGATCACCATGCTGGCGGTATTGGATTCGGTCGCTGCGGTCAGGAAACTGAATCCGCCGATGGTGAGCACATCTTCGACCCCGGGTATTTTCTTCAGAATCGTCTCCGCCTTGTTCGTCACCGCTTCTGTTCGCTGGAGTGAGGCGCCATCCGGCAGAATGAAGCCGATAAAGAAATAGCCCTGGTCTTCATTCGGCACAAATCCCGTGGGGAGAGTTCCCAGTAACACAACGATGCAGGCCCCGATAATCACCAGGCCGCAGAGGGCCAGTCCCCAGCGCCGGATCACGCGGCGCGCGCTCTTCGTATAGACGCTGGTCGTCCGCTCAAAAAACCGGCTAAAGCCGCGAGCGATCCATCCCAGCGGCCCGCGCAGGGGCTTGGGAGGGCCGAGCATGATCGCGCACAGCGCGGGGGTGAGAGTGAGCGCGACAAGCGCCGAAAGCAGGATCGAAACCGCTAGCGTCAGGGCGAATTGCTTATAAAGCTGACCTGTAATCCCTCCGATAAACGCCACCGGAACGAACACGGAGGTCAGCACCAGGGCGATGGCGATGACCGGCCCGGAAACTTCGCTCATGGCTTTTTCAGCGGCTTCCCGAGCGGGCAAGCCCTCTTCAATGTGGTGTTGCACGGCTTCCACCACCACGATGGCGTCATCGACCACAAGGCCGATGGCCAGCACCAGACCGAACATCGTGAGCGTATTGATGGAGAAGCCCAGGGCGGTAAAAGCCGCAAAAGCGCCGATCAACGATACCGGAACGGCCAGCATGGGAATCAGCGTGGCGCGGAAGGTTCCGAGAAAGAGAAAGACCACCAGCAGGACAAGCAGCAATGCCTCCACCAGCGTCTTCAGGACTTCGCGCAGCGATTCGGTAATGAAGAGAGTTGAATCCATCGTGACGCTGTATTTGATCCCCGGCGGAAAGTTTTTCGCCACGCGATCCATGGTCTGGATCACACCTTTGGCGGCGGTCAGCGCATTGGCGGTGGGAAGCTGATAGAGAATGACCGTGGTGGAGGGAGCGCCGTTCAGCCGGGAATAGGTGCTATAGTCCTGGCCGCCGAGGTCTGCATAGCCGATGTCCTTAAGGCGCAGAATGGAACCATCCGGCAGCGTGCGGATGATCATGTTGTCGTATTGCTCCGCGGTCGTAAGCTGGCCCTGGGTGAGCACCGAGTACTGATACTGAGTGCCAGGCGGCGCCGGCGGCGCCCCAATCTGCCCGCCCGGCGCGGTTACGTTCTGCTCCTGGATGGTCTGGGCCACGTCGGTTGCCGTCAGCCCCAGGCCGGCCATCCGGTCGGGCCGCAGCCACACACGCATGGAGTAGGTCTGCCCGATCTGCATGTAATCGCCGATGCCAGGCACGCGCGAAAGCGGATCGATCACATGAATGGCGGCGTAGTTGGAGAGAAAGAGCGAATCGTAGCTTGAATCCGGCGAATAGAGGGTGAGGATCATCAGCATGCTCGGCGAACGCTTCTTCACCGTGATTCCGTAGTTGATAACCTCCGCCGGAAGCTGCCCTTCCGCCTGCTGCACGCGGTTTTGAACGTCCACGGCGTCCAGATCAACATTGCTGCCCACGCTGAAGGTGCAAGTGAGCGTATAGACGCCATTGTTCGAACTGCGAGAGGACATATAAATCATGTTCTCGGCGCCGTTGACGCTTTCTTCGATCGGCACGGCAACAGATTGCTCGACTGTGGCGGCGTTGGCTCCGGGATAAGTGGCGGAAACCTGAACGGTGGGCGGGGTGATTTGCGGGTACTCGGCAATAGGCAGAGACAGGATCGCCAGCCCGCCCACCAGCACGATGAGCAGGGAGATGACGATGGCAAAAATTGGCCGGTGAATGAAGAATTTCGAGAAATTCATGGCGCAACATCGAGAGGCTGCGGGAGGAGAACGCACAACGCTGTCATCCTGAGGAGTCCCGCCAGGCGGGACGACGAAGGATCTCCGCATTTGCTTGGTTTTATCGATGCAGGGATTCTTCGCTCGCTGCGCGCGCTCAAAATGACATCTCCTTCGTGGCAGCCGCGAGGAATATCGCCTCAAGTCAATTCAGAATCATGAATTGACAGGCTGTCATCCTAGATTCCGGGCTGGCTCGCTGCCAATTCCGCCGTCACCGTCATCCCGGGTCGCACTTTCTGCTGGCCTTCCACAATCACCCTTTCGCCGCTTTCCAACCCACGCGAAACGATCAGGAAATTCTCATAGTTCCCGTCGGTTGCGATGGTGCGAAGTTCAACTTTGTTTTCGCGATTCACGATCAATACAGTTTGCGCGCCCTGCAACTCCATCACCGCCTGCTGAGGCGTCAGGATGGCGTTAGGCCGCATTTCCGCCGCGAAGCGGACACGGCAGAACTGCCCAGGCCGCAGAAAGTCCTGAGGATTTGGGAACTGGGCTTCAATCAATAGCGTTCCTGTCTGCGCGTTCACGGCGCGGCCAATCATATAGAACTTTCCCTTGTAGGGATAAACTGTGCCGTCGGGCAGAAGCAGATCAAAGGCGATCCGGGCGGCTGCCGCCTCGCGTCTGGCGGGGCTCTTCACGCGCTGGATATAGCGCACGTAATCCGTTTCGCTGACGTTGAAGTCAACGCGAATCGGGTTGGAAGAAGAAACGGTCACGAGCGGGGTGCTCAAATTGGGACTCACCAGGTTGCCCGGGTCCACCTGCCGGCGGCCAATAATGCCCGTGATTGGAGAGCGAATGACGGTATAGCCGAGGTTGATTCTGGCCTGATTCACAGCCGCTTCCGCTGCTTTCACTTCCGCCTGCGCCTGCTCCACTTGCGCCTGCGCCATCTGCTCTGCGGCCACGGCATCGTCATACTGTTCCTGGGGAATGGCTTGCTGCTTGACCAGAGGCGCGTAGCGGGCAACGTCCTGCGCGTTCTTGCCTAAATTGGCTCTGGCCTGAACCACGTCGGCTTCCGCTTTGGCAAGTTGGGCTTGCGCGGATTCGAGCGCCGCCTGGTATTCGCGGGGGTCGATATTGAATAAGACCTGGCCTTTCTTTACCGGTTGGCCTTCCGCGAAAGGCGCCGATTCCAAAATGCCGGAAACCTGCGGACGAATGTCCACCGTATAATTCGCCGCCGTTCGACCGACATGTTCCACATAAACTGGAACGGTTTTCTGAAGGACTGGGGCGACAACCACTACGGGGGTTGGAAGATTCGCTGTCTTGGGCTGATCGTTGCCGCGCCCTTTGGAAGCGCAGGCTGAGTTGATGAGCAAGACTATGCCGGTCGCTAAGGCGATCAGTAAGGAGTGGGAATAGGTGCGTGTGAGGAACTGCGCTTCTATCCTTTGCGACATGGTTCCTCCTGAACTACCACAATTACTACCACCGTATAACACCGAAGTGAGCCAGGGTCAAATGGGCTGAGAGTTTGCTCCCCAGTTTCGAGTCTGCCGTACAGGGGAACGAGTTTGCGCATGTGATCGATCTGGTCACGCAGCAGGATATAGAGACGGATCGCCAATTTCCGGGCTACCGCGATGCGCGCTTTCGCCCCGCCGTAGCGAAAGGCCCAAGCGGCGCGCCTCGGGACGCCTCTCGGCTTCCTGCCCCAGACGATCGTCCAGTTCTCGAATCCAGCCGTTCAGTTGGTCAAGCCGCGTGAGCAGGTCCGGCCGCCGCTGGCCGGCGGCTTCTCGCATCGGCAGGGCTGCGAAAGCCTCCTGCCCGGCGCGCGTCCACAGCTTCCGCCCTTGACACAAGTTCGGCTCAGCGCCAGGGCCTGCAATCCGTTCTTCACGCGCGGGCGCCCGCAGACTCGAATAGAACGCTCGCGCCTCCCCGTTCAGGGGGTCCACGCGCCGCTCCTCAAACTCCCCGTCGCGGGATCGAAAACCACAATTTTCTGAAAACGAGAATGAAAATCACAACCTATAATCAGCATGTCGCGCCTCCTCCTGGATGGATGGGTTTTACTTGCAATCCCAATCTAACCCAGGTTTAGGAGCCAACGACCTTATAAGATCAGCATGACAGCAACCGCCGATTTTTTAGAGGCCTGCAGGAAACAGTCACCATGACCCAACATTTTTCGCGCCGACAATTCCTTAAGCAGATCCCAATGGCCAGCGCCGCGCTCGCCTTTCCCTGGAGCAGTCCGCTATTTGCGCGGGCGGTCTCGACGCCCTTTCCTGGAAAGTACAAACCTGATTGGGATTCTCTTTCACGCTATCAGCCGCCGGATTGGTTCCGTGATGCAAAGTTCGGAATCTTCCTGCACTGGGGCGTTTATTCCGTGCCCGCGCACCTGACCGAGTGGTATCCGCGGCTGATGTATCGCCGTGAAAGCCCGGTGTTTGAATGGCACAA
>DATGKJ010000274.1:0-3596 GCA_035294685.1 Terriglobia bacterium
AACTCGTGCTGGGAGGAGTCCATAACTGGCTGGAAGTCTTCGCCAACAATCACCGCACGCGCTGCAATTTGAACCCAGTGGACGCCCTTGAGACCTACAATCCGCGCGAGGAGTTTCTCAAGGATGTTTATGTGGTGGAAAAAATCGGCACAAAGCAGGGCTGGAGCCATCCGGCTGCCGATGAAGACTGGCAGCATGGCTATCCGCAGGAGTTTCAGGATTTCATGGAATGCATCCGCGATGGCCGCGAGCCGCTTTCAAGCGGCGAACTGGCTCGCGACACTGTCGCCGTGCTCTACAGTGCGTATGTCTCGGCTGAGAAACGAGGAACCGAAGTTGAGATTCCCCATTAATGGTCCAGCGTACTTCCTTAGTGTACCGGTATCTCTCCCGACTCAAGATCGGCAAGCAGGCTCTTACAGGGGATTACAAATTATAGTGACACTATTTGCTGTAGCGGCGCTGTCCTCAGCGCCGAAAGACGCCGGTGGGGACACCGGCGCTACAGAAGAAGTCGTCACTATAATTTGTAATCCTCAATAAGATTGGTGACTAATTCTTCCTTTGACATTTCCCGAGCATAATAATCAGGGTAGCGTGGCGAGACACGCAACCACGCCTTGCCGCTTCACCATCCAGCTTCGATCTCCTCCAGTGTCTTATCTTTGGTCTCAGGAACCAGCTTTAAGGAAAAGATAAAGGCTGCGACGCAAATCACGGCATAAAGCCAGAATGAGAGCCGGGCGCCCAGAGCCTCGACGAGACTTAAAAAGGTAATCGAGACGAGCAAATCTGCGATCCAGACCGTGACAGAAGCCATTGACATGGCTTGGCCGCGAACGGTCGTGGGATAGATTTCCGAAATCAGCAGCCAAAAAACCGGCCCCAGGCTGATGGCAAATGAAGCAAGATAACCGAGCACGTCCAGCAGCACAACTTCTCGCGACAAATGCCCGGCTCCGAATGAATAGCCCAGGTGTCCTAAACCGATCCCCATGCCCACAATCCCAATTAACAGCAAAGGCCGGCGTCCCACGCGGTCCAGCAGAAAGAGCGAGATAATGGTGGCGACCAGGTTAACACTGCCCACCAGGACCGTCGCAAGGATCGCGCTTGAAGCGCTCTTGAAACCCGCCATCTGCAAAATGGTGGGGGTGTAATAAATGATGGTATTCACGCCTGTAATCTGCGTGAAAGCGCCAAGCCCGATGCCAATCAGGAGCGGTTTGCGAAAACGAGGCGCAAAGAGGTCCCTGAATTTCAAACGATCCGCTTCCGTCACCTGACGCAATTCATCGAGATCGCGCTGCACTTCCGGCGGACTCTCGATTCTGGAAAGGATCCGAAACGCCGCATCAAAAAGACCCTGGGCCGCCAGCCAGCGCGGGCTTTCCGGAAGAAAAATCAGCGCAATCAAAAGGACAATCGAAGGGCCGGCTGCGCTGATGAACATGGCTCGCCAATTCTGGGCGCCGGCAAAAATGTAATCCACGTAGTAGGCCACAACAATGCCGGTCACGATGGCAAGCTGGTTAAGTGTGACCAGCGCGCCGCGAATAGAAAAAGGGGCCAGTTCCGCAATATAGAGCGGCGTGATCAGAGAGGTGACGCCCACCGCAAGCCCTACTACAAAGCGCGCTGCCAGAAACAAGGGGAGGCCGTTGGACATCCCTGTGATGACGGCAAAAACACCGAAAATTACGGCGTTCACCACCAGCACGGGCTTGCGCCCGAAACGATCGGCAAAATATCCCGCGAGGGCGGCTCCGATAGCAGCCCCCGCCAGCACAATGCTGACGGCGAGTTCGGTTTCAAAGGCTGTCAGCTCAAATTGCCGCCGCACAAAAAGAATGGCGCCCGAAATGACGCTGGTATCGTAACCAAAGAGCAGTCCTCCGATAGCCGCAATGATGGCGATCAGGATCGCTTCGCCTGAAACGCGGGATTTTTCCCTGGCTTGCAATTTGATTTCAGGATTCACGTGAACTCGATTCCTCGCCGTGACGCTGATGCAGCCCTACGAGTATAAGCTTCCTGAAAGGCGGATTCCTCAAAAATCGACGTGAAACCGCAACGAAGGGACCAGCACCGGCCCCCGCGCGCGGTTATAGCCCGGATTGGTGATGTGCTGAAGGTCAGCAGAGGCAAAAAGGCCGCGCCACAGATGGAAGGTATAATAACTCTCGAAGATTCGCTCAAGCCCGTAATCGAGCTTCCCGTCTCCCAGCACGAACCCTCTCCCGCCAAGGGCCAGATACTCCCGATGATCGCCGGAAATTTCGTCCACCACGAGGGCCGCTCCCAGCTTATCCAGCCGCCGATGCCAGCGAGCGCCTCCGAGATCGCCGCCGAAGGAAACCGTGCGGTCAACTTCGGTGTAGCAGAAGGATTCCGTGCGCCCGTCATTCCAACCCCAGCGCCCAAACACTCTCAGTCCATGGCCTAATTCCTGCTCCGCGTTCACCCCGAATCCGTATTTCACACGCCCCTGGCGGCGATAAAGCGTCACATCGGGAACCGGGTCCCTGCCGGAAAGAAAACCCTCGATCGCTTCGCGGTAACTTCCCATGTCGCCGTGATTCGCATAGGAGAGCAACCTCAACGCGCTGCGCCGCCCGCGCAAAAGAGCCGGATAGAATTCAACTTCAAAATTCTCTGAGTGCGCCCGCGCCAGATCAGCGTCAAGGTTTTCGCCATTGGCCACTTTGGGCATCATCGCTTCCGCAAAGCGCGCGCCCCAGGCACGGTCGTCGTATTCCACCACGGCGCCCCACGTGTAGCCACGTGTGTTGGCGGCGTAATCGTAGGCGGCATTGTCATCCACTGCCCAATTCATAAACTGAAGATGGCTGTCGCTGCCCACGGAATTCTGGTCAAAAAAATCCACGATGCTGAACTTTCCCAGCCACATTTCCAGGCGGCGCGCGGGCAGCGAGGGCGCAAGCGATAAAAAGTCGCGATCGGACTCTACCATTCCGCCGCCCAGATTAAACGTCCTTTCGATCAGGAAGCGGGCAAGATAGGGCGTCTCACCCAGATTGGGCGTGCGCACCACGTCGAGATCAGTAAAGCCGCCCAGCCCTGCGCCGTCGCTCAGGCCGTGCCCACCCGCGCTCTCGATATCGAGGATGGCTTCGGTGCTGTGCGTAAGGTTTGCGCCGGTGTAGAGGGTAAATATGCGGGAGGTCGCAACCTGAGCCTGCGGTTGCAAGCTGTTCGGGCCGCTGTAGGCTGCCGGAAAGTCTGGGTGTCCCTGGGTGATGATGTTCATCTGCCCGGAGAGCCAGAAGCGGCTGCTAAAATCGTGTGAGAAAACCGTCACATCCGGCGACTGGTCGGAATCCGCAGCAGGCGCGGAGGCCGCAGGAGAGGTTTCCTGCGGCGGTGGATTGCTGATTTCCTGCGACCACGCCAAGGGCAATGAGCCGCACAACAGCATCAAAAGACACATTAGTCCAGCGTATTTTTCGACAGCAAGCTTGCGGTCATCAGACGGTTTTGTTCTGAATCGGATCAAAATGTCATCTTTCCGGCTTAGATTCTCGCGCGTCGGATATTCGTCGCCACATTCAAGCACACAATATGAAAGTAACAGC
>DATGKJ010000275.1:0-5631 GCA_035294685.1 Terriglobia bacterium
CCCTGCCCATGTACTGCAACAACTGGCTTGTAGGCCCTGGAGCCGCTCGCGCAGGCGATTGGCCAAGCGGCGGGCCTACCATCCATGTGCTGGATATCTGGAAGGCTGCGGCGCCCCACATCGATCTGCTCGCGCCCGATATCTACCTGCCGGAATTTCTGGAAACCGCGTCGGCGTTCCACCGTCCGGATAACCCTCTTTACGTTCCTGAGACGGGGTTCCTTCCCTACTTTGCTCCTTATGCCTTTGCAACTCTGGCCGAATTTAACGGCATCGGCTTTTGCCCATTTGGCATTGATCACGGCGTTGAAAATGGGAAGTTGACGCCGCAGGGCGAGGCTCTTGAGAAAAATTACCGCGTGCTCGAGCCGCTTCTGCCGCTGATTGAAAAGTACCAATACACAGGCCGGCTCTTTTCGATTGTCCAGGACCTGGACCGGGCCAAGACCGTTCCGCTCGGCCACGAGATTGCCGCAGTCGTGCATTTCACCGAACCTTTCCGGCCTGATTTTCGCACCGCGCGGGCTGGCGGAATCATCATTGAACTCTCCCCGGACGATTACGTAGTCGCGGGATCGGGTTTCCGCATGGATTTTCGTTATTTACAGGGGCCTGAACGTAGCCCGGAATTGCTTTCTCTGGAAGAGGGAACTTTTGAGGGTGAAACCTGGAAATCCACCCGGCGCTTGAACGGCGATGAGTTCCACGTGACCCTACCAGAACAGCCGCGAATTCTGCGGGTGCGGTTGCTGCGCCTCAACGAAAATGCGCTCGATTAACGGCTTGATGGGGAAGTTCCGATGGAAGATTAAACGAAGGGTTGAGAGAAGACGGATAAGTGAATCCGTTCGGGAGGGAAGCTCAGAAGCTTGATTTCATAACTGATGAATGAGGTCATCGCACGGCCCTGACTAGGCTCTACCTCCAGTAAAGTGTTAGAAAGGGTGCTCGGCTCTCCCACTCATGAGTTTAGATGTTGCGCTCCAGGCGTCTCCCATCCCGAACGATTTGCAGTGAGGTCATCGCACGGCCCTGACTAGGCTCTACCTCCAGTAAAGTGTTAGAAAGGGTGCTCGGCTCTCCCACCGCAAAACTTTTGACGACGATACGTATATTACATTATAATAATCATTAGTATAATACTTTATTTTTGAATCACCCAAACAGCAACAACGCCTCATACCGATTACCAAATTTACTCGATCAGGTTAAAGCTTCGATTCAGTGTGAGAACATCATCGCGCCGGTCCACGTGCCGCCGAGGGACGGCAGCGGCACGGCTCCCCACACTCAGAAGCAGATTACATCTATTGAGGCTACGTCGATCATCCGAATTGCGGCTCTTTACGATCGAAACCATT
Source organism: Terriglobia bacterium (assembly GCA_035294685.1). Classification (GTDB taxonomy): domain Bacteria; phylum Acidobacteriota; class Terriglobia; order UBA7540; family UBA7540; genus RH2-MAG17b. The sequence continues at coordinate 1,362 of DATGKJ010000275.1, forward strand.
ATGATGGCAATTTGCATTCCAAAGCTGAATTTATTGACGGTCGGCAACTTGCGTTCAACTGTGCCCGCTGCTGACGGACAAGGAAGTAAACAAAATCGGAAAACTGCTGCCCATAAAAGGCAACAGGCAGTCCTTTACTTACAGTGGATGATCTCGAATGAGAAAAGTATAAAACTCGCTCTTTCTCGAACGAAGTTTGTATTCGCGGGTGTGACTTCGAATGTATAGACTTGATATCCTAAAGCGCCGAGTTGCTTCACGATATTTTCAGTCACAGATAAAGCATTCTGTTCTGAAGGTTTTTAGGTTTCTTGCCCTTGACTTCGGGTCGCGCTCGGAGCGTTGAGAATTTAGATCAGGCGGTGTGGCGACCTTTGACATCCACCCAACACGGTGTAACAGCATTTTTCAGTGGGTTGATCATGACGGCGTGGAGTCGCTCCCACAACATCACGCCGGGATTGTGTTCGGAAATCCGATCACAGCATGAGCCAAGCGCCAAACTTCATGTCGGCACTTCGCCCTAAGTAAAAATGCTCTAATAAATGTGCGTATTTTTCCAGACAGAACACCAGAGACCTTAAAGAACTGTCCATAGTGTAACATAAAGGACAATAAGTCAAGCTTTATTTTTTAGCCGATTCAGCTTATTTCCGGGAACGGCTGCCAGGCTTTACTGCGGAGATTCCCGACTTACAAAGCGGGCATTCTGCAGGATTATAGTTATGGACCGCGATCGTGGCCAGGGCAGCCTTTGGCAATCCCAGGCTTACCTCGCCGCCGCTGCGATCGATCAGCGCTCCGACCCCGACGACTCGCCCTCCTGCTTCTTCGACGCACTGCATGGTCTCGCGGGTCGATCCGCCTGTCGTGATGACATCCTCAACAACGAGGGCAGGCTCGCCCTCCTTCAATTGGAAACCCCGGCGAAGTTTCATCATGCCATCCTGTCGTTCAGTGAAAAGAGCCCGCACGCCCAGGGTCCTTGCCACCTCATGCGCCACCAGCACTCCTCCCAAAGCGGGGGCCACAACCACAGCGGCATCGAGATGTCCAAGCTTGCTTGCAAGCGTTGCGCCCAATTGCTCCGCCACCTTTGGGAATTGCAGAACCAGCGCGCACTGAATATAGCGGTCGCTATGCAGGCCGGAAGACAGGATGAAATGCCCCTCCAGGAGGGCGTTGTGTTTGTGAAAAATTTCCAGCACTTCCTGATCATTCATAACGAGCCATCTGAATCGGGGGTTGATGAAAGGCCTGCTCCATCTCCGCCACAATGATATCGGCAGCCGCCGCCGGATCGTGAGCGCCGGTTATGGGACGGCCCACGACCAGATAATCCGCTCCGGCCCCAATCGCATCAGCGGGCGTTGAAACGCGAGCCTGATCCTGCGCCTGGGAAGAGGCAGGGCGAATGCCCGGCGTCACAATCACAAAATCAGGTCTGCACGCCCGTCGGATGGCCCGCGCTTCGCGCGCTGAAGCCACCACACCGTCCAGGCCAGCCGTCTGCGCGAGTTTTGCCAGCCTGACCACAGCCTCTTCCGGAGTTCCCTCAAGGCCAATCCGGCGAAGGTCATCGCTTGTGAGGCTGGTGAGCACCGTGACCGCCAGAACCAGAGGGCGTTTGCCGGCGGACGCAGCCTCCTTCGCGCCATCCCGCGCTGCCTCCATCATCTTGATCCCGCCTGAAGCATGCACGTTAAACATGCGCACGCCAAGATGCGCCGCCTCGCGCGCCGCGGCGAGCACGGTATTAGGGATATCATGGAACTTCAAGTCCAGAAAGACGCCTTCTCCTCGCGCCGCAAGATACCGGGGCAGCACCGGACCTTCCGCGCTGAACAATTCAAAGCCCACTTTAAACATGCCCACGTGGCCGTGGAGCTTCTCGGCCATGCGCGCGGCCGCGTCGGCGCTGGGCAAATCCAGGGCTACAATGAGCCGCGACCTCGCGGATTGTTCAGAGATGGCGCCTGCCGCTAAATTCATCCGTGACATTGTAGGGGAATTGGCGTCGAAGATAAATGGGAATTTTCGCGCTTCCGCGGAGGCGGGCTCATGGATTCGCCTTGAGGGAATGACCGGCGGAGAGGGCTTGCGGGAGGGCCGTAGGCGGCGCCGGGTGAAACGAGGGAAGAGCAACAAAAGCGAGGGCCTGTCGCCCTGAGCGGAGCGCAGGTGAGGCGAGCATCAACGAGCTCTTGTAGCGGCGGTGTCCGCACCGCCGGTCTTTACTTTTTCAATTGTTTGGGCGCGCCGGAACATCACCGCTGTCGTGCGTCTTTCAGTCTTTTCACACAGATTCTACCCGCCGGGTGACTTGTGAATTCAGACTCCTCTCGAGAGCCCGCATTGCTTCAAGCAGCTTATCCATCTGCTCAAGCTGCTTTTTCATGTTCTCAATTTGGGGATTCGATTCTTTTTTCAAGGCTTCAATTTCCTCATTGAGCCTTGCCATCTCGGCTGATGTCGGAAGCTGGCTTTGCAACGCTTCAACTTCTTTGGCCGAAGCCAGCGCGCGAATCTGCCGCCGTATTCTGCGTTGCAGTTCCCGGACCTGTTGTTCCTCCAAAGGTTGCGGCGGATGCTCCAATTCCACTTTGAACGACTCTTCCTGTCCTCTGCGGATAATCTTTAAGGTGACCGGCTGATTCGCAGCGCCAGCCGAATCCAGAGCTTCCGTCAGGTCCATAATGGACTGGATATCCTTCGAGCCGGCTTTCACGATGCAGTCGCCGGCTTTCAGTCCCGCTTTTGCGGCAGGGGTTTCAGGCTCAACTTCCGTGATCAGAACTCCCTTTCCTTGCTTCACTCCAAAATAGTCCGCAAGCTGCGGCGTCAGATTTTCCACTCGCACGCCCAGCCGGCCTCGGGCGGGGCCGAAGTGAAAATTGAATGATCTTGGGAAATTAATCGGAGGCATCCTGAAGCGGGGAATCACCAGGCTCTCTTCCCTCCGCGCAAGCGTCACTTTGAGGTCCATATTATGTCCAGCGCGGCTGATGCGGAGGTTCACGGTCCGCCCCGGCGGCGTCTCTTCCACCAACTGGCTCAGTTGAGCCACGCTCCACACGCGCATCCCGGCAAAGTCGAGGATCACGTCATTCACGTGAATCCCGGCCTTGGCGGCAGGACTGTTTTCCATCACCCGGGTGACGATGGCGCCATATTCGCCGGGCAGCTTCAGTTCGCTCACCCTGGCGGCGGTGACATCTTCGAGTTCCACTCCCAGCCACGCCTGATGCTCGCCGCCCAGCAAGATTCGCATAGTCCCGCCAGCTTCCGGCGGCTCGGGATGTTGAGCCGGAAGCGCCCATAAGGCGCTCGAAATGGCTCCGAAAAGAATGACGAAGCAAATTGCGCCGATGCGTTTCATAATGCCCCCATAAAACGTAAATTGCCGATCCTGGCTGTCATAATCCTTCCCCAAAATCCCCGATCTCTCCCTGCGCACGGGAAAAGGGCGTCCCGATTCATCGGGACAGGCGAGCCGAGAAAACCCGCGAGAGGACTTGCGAAGCGCCGCAGTAAGGCGCTATTCGCGCTCGTCGTCCACATTCTGAACCCCCTCCTGAATTTGCTTCTGCAACTGCCGGTTCATCTCCCGCAACTGTTTCCTCAGGATTTCCCGCTGATTTTCGAGTTGTTGCTCAAGAGCTTCAAACCGTACCTGGTAGATTTCCTGGAGTTGCTTCTGCAAAGCATCCCGCTGACTCTCAAGTTGCTGTTCAATCTCTGCGGCGCGCTGGGCGTCGCTCTGTTGCAGTTGCTTTTCAAGGGCAGTTCTCTGCCTCTCCAGGCGGCGCTGGAGATATTCAAACTGCCTGAAAGCCATCGCGCGCTGCCGCTCGTTCTCCTGCCATTGCTTCCAGAAGTCCCGTTGGAGGGATTTGAGTTGCGCCACAGCAGCAGGATCGAGTTTTCGGATCTGGATGTTGCCCGTCAGCGTGTGAATCACGAGAGCGCTTCCGCCGCCATTCACAGCGCCTTCGCCGCGAACAGGGCCTATCATGAAATTGCCGCCGTCTTTCTGGATTTTTAACGGGAAGTCGGAAACAATGCGATGACCCAGCGCATGCGCAATGGAAGCGTTGATGGAAACCGGCAGAGTGGGAGGAAGAAATACATCCACATCGCCGACTTGCGTTTCAAGGCGGGAAGGCCCGAAAGTATTGCGGTTCGCGTCAATTTGCGCCAGGATGCGTCCCGCGGAGGTCTGCGCCAGGATGGAGCTCATCGCTTGGAGGAGATCGATGCTGCCTCCCGC
>DATGKJ010000276.1:0-2844 GCA_035294685.1 Terriglobia bacterium
GTGCGCGCGCCACTATGGCAAGCCGATTCGCTTTCATCTCAAAATCGATACCGGCATGGGACGGCTCGGTATGCCGCCCGATTTACTGGGCTCATTTATTGAGCGGCTGAACGAGTTAAATCAAGGATCGGACTGCCCACAGAATGCGCTGGAGCTTTCCGGCTTTTTTACCCACCTCGCCTCGGCTGAAGATCTGGTGGCGACACAGACGGACGAGCAATTGGCGCGTTTCCGATCAGCGCTCGAACGCCTGCGGTCGCTGGGCGTGCACCCCGAGTGGGTCCACGTCTCGAACAGCGCGGCATTGCTGGCCCGCACCGATATTCCGGAGAATCTTGTTCGCGTGGGAGCGCTCCTTTATGGATATTGCCTGCCCCTGCTCTTCCCTCCTAACTCCCGGCCGCTGTCTTTGCCTGTCTTCGAGCCAATCCTTTGCCTGAAATCCCGCGTGGTGTTTCTGAAGGATCACCCGGCGGGCGCGCCCCTGGGCTATGGCGCTTCGTTTTTCACTCGCCGGCCTTCCCGTATTGCCACAGTCCCGGTCGGCTATGCAGACGGGTTGAGTCGCGGGCTCTCCAATCGCGGCCATATGATCGTGCGCGGCCAATACGCGCGCATTGTCGGCAACATCAGCATGGATCTGACGTTGATTGATGTGACGGATATACCCGGCGTTTCAGTGGGGGATGAGGTGACTCTGATTGGCAAATCGGACGGAGCATCGATTACCGCCGCCGAACTTGCCCGGCTGCTTGGGACAATCCCTTACGAGGTGCTCTGCTCGATTGGCAAGCGCGTGCCGCGCATTTATGTGGATTAAGGACGCAAGAGACTACGGTTGCTGAAGACGAGTTGAAGCTGCGCTAAATAGCTCCGGGAAGAGCCGCCGATAAATGGCGACGCCCAGGGCGGCGTGCATGCCCATTTCTTCAAGAACCTTTATTTCCTCGTCTGTCGTAATTCCGCCCGCCGCTGTGATCGGCAGTGCCGTGACCTGCCGCAGCTTGCGGAACCAGTCAAGGCGCGTGCCTTGATGTTTCCCTTCCACATCGATGCAGGTGCACAGGAATTCCGAACAGTAGCGCTCGAGCTGCGGCAGCGCCTCACCTGAGGTAAGCGGCAACACTTCCTTCCAGCCGTGGATTGCCACATGATCATCGAGGCAATCCACGGCGATCATGAGCTTTTGCCAGGGAATCGCCGCCGCGAGCTTTTCAAGAAAGGGGTGATCGATTCCCTGCCCCATGAAGGCTGAACTGCCCACAATCACCTTCACCGCCCCCTGATGAATCACTTCCTGCGCCCGCTCGACGCTGCGGATTCCACCGCCCACTCGGCAAGGCTTGCGGACGGCAAGCTTCTGGATAATATCGGCCTGGGCGGGGCGTCCCATGGCAGCATCAAGATCAATAATCTGAAGTTGAGGGAATGCGGCGAAGCGTTCGAGGACAGCAAGAGGCTCAGGCAACTCCAGAACTTTTGAGTTTTCCTGGCCCTGAACAAGCTGCACAACCTTGCGGCCCATCAAATCGATGCAGGGGATAATCACAACAGTCTGATGATTCAGGTGGATGAGGAACTCACGACAGCCTGCCGAGGACTTCCAGCACCTCGCCAGGTGAAGGCTGGGTTCCGATCTCGTAGACCTTCGACCAGGCGATTTTCCCATTTTTATCTACCACAAAGATCGCCCGATCGTTGACAAAAGGAATCGTATGCCTGGCAGGAGGGAACACACCATAAGCCTCCGCCACCTTTGCATAAGGCCAGCGATCGGTGGCCATAGGAAAGCTCACTCCGCCCAGTTCCTTCTGAAAGGCCTGGTGCGAAAACACCGAATCGGTTGAGATCGCCACAACCTCTGTCTCGGCATTTCTGAATTTCTCGACCTCTTCCTGAAAGGCTGCCAGTTCGCTCTCACATACGGGCGTAAAGTCGAGAGGATAAAAAAGAATGACGACGTTTCTGCCCCGGTGGGCTGAAAGCTGAAATTCGCCCTGAGTGTCGCCCGTGGAGCACGCCACTCTGAAATCAGGAGCCGCATCGCCAACTTTAAGCGCCATTCATAACCTCCAGAAAACAGATTGATTCATTGCTAAAATGAAGCAATGATTCAATCTGCTACTTGTTGTTTTGGCTATCCACAAGCTGTTTGGCTCTCTCAGCCGCGCGGACGACAGCCTTGATAAGCGTGACGCGCAGGCCTCCTTCTTCAAGTTCAAGCAGGCCGTCGATGGTGCAGCCTGCCGGCGTGGTTACCATATCCTTCAGCTTTGCAGGATGTTCGCCGCTTTGCAGCACCAGGGCCGATGCGCCGAGCAGAGTCTGCGCCGAAAGTTCTGTAGAGAGCTCACGCGGCAGGCCCAGCTTCACCCCCGCCTCAGCGAGAGACTCAATGATCGTGTAGACGTAAGCCGGACCGGAAGCAGAAAGCCCTGTGATGGCATCCATATGCTTCTCGTCTACGGTCACGGTGCGCCCCATCGAACTGAAAACTCGATTCGCCATTTTCAGGTCAGCATCCGTGGCGTGCTTGCCGCGCGCCAGGGCAATCATCCCATGACGGATAAGGCAGGGCGTATTCGGCATGGCCCGCACGACCCGCACCGGGAAAGGCAGTTCCCGTTCAATGAATTCATTGGTGACTGAAGCCGCTGCGGAAATCAGCAGCACATCTTTGCGAAGGTCTTTCTTGACTTCCTGAAGAAACCCCTTCACCTGCTGTGGCTTCAGACAAATCAGCACCAAATCGGCGCCCAAAACCGCCTCGCGATTATTGGTGCCCGCCTTGATGCCATACTTTTCCGCAATGTAATCGGCGCGCGGCTGGTGGGCCACGGTCGC
>DATGKJ010000277.1:0-10642 GCA_035294685.1 Terriglobia bacterium
GGTGGGCCACGGTCGCAACAACGCGGTTGACGGGAACCAACTGCGAGCCCAGAACGCCGGAAAGCAGTCCCTCTCCGAGCTTCCCTGCCCCAATCACCGCCAGGCGTTTTACCGAAGCGTGCCCGTCTTTTGCAAGATCGAGCCCTTTGGACGATTCCATCCTGGTTTTCATAAAGTTGAATTAAACGATGAGTTTTAGTTTCCGCGCTTCAACTAGCGGCGCGCCTGAGCCTGCGCCGCCGTGGCCTCTTCTGCCGGGCGATTCCAGGCCATCATCTTGCGCAGTTCGGCGCCGACTTTCTCGATCAGATGATCCTGCGCCCTGGCGCGCAACTCCAGGAACCGCTTGCGGCCAGTCTCGTTTTCCTTCATCCATTCCCGGGCAAAAGTTCCATTCTGAACGTCCCCCAACACTTTTTTCATCGTATCGCGCACGTGCTGATCAATCACCAACGGGCCGCGTGTATAGTCGCCGTATTCTGCCGTATCGCTCACGGAATAGCGCATATACTTGATGCCGCCCTCGTAAATGAGGTCCACAATCAATTTCAATTCATGCAGGCACTCAAAATAGGCAATCTCCGGCTGGTAGCCCGCGTCCACGAGCGTCTCAAAAGCTGAAGTAATCAGCGCCGAAACGCCGCCGCACAGCACCGCCTGTTCGCCAAAGAGGTCCGTCTCCGTTTCCTCCTTGAACGTGGTGCGAATCACTCCTGCCTTCAGACACCCAATGCCCTTCGCATAAGCCAAGGCTGTTTTCTCCGCATTTCCTGAAGCATCCTGCTCAACAGCCAGCAAAGCAGGCACACCGATGCCCTCCTTGAAAAGCTCCCGCATGCGATGACCCGGCGATTTGGGCGCAATCATCACCACGTCCACTTCCGGCGAAGGCACAATTCCCTTGAAGTGAATGTTGAACCCGTGCGCGAACAGCAGCGTCTTGCCTTTGCCTAGATGCGGCGCAAGTGATTCCTGATAGACCTTGGGCTGAACGTGGTCTGGAATCAGAATCACAATGACGTCGCCCCTTTTTGCCGCTTCCGAAGGATCAACAACTTCCAGCTTCTGCGCCCGCGCTTTCTCGCGTGAAGCGCTCGACGCCGGCAGGCCGATGATCACTTTATGACCGGTGTCGCGCAGATTGAGGGCGTGGGCGTGCCCCTGACTGCCGTATCCAATCACCGCGATGGTTTTCCCAGTCAGATATTTCGGGTCTGCATCCGATTCGTAGTAAACCTTGGCCATGAATTCCTCCTGTAGATTTGCTCTTGTCCTTGCAAGATGCGGATCGGTTTATTTGTGAAGTTCGATGGCGACAACGCTGCCGCTTTCGACGCTCCCCTGAGCGCCGTTCCCTGCGGGCGCAAGAGCGATTTGCAGTATCCTTCAGGATACCATCTCTTGCGCTTTCATGAAGTTGAATTCTGTTATTGCAGCGCCGCGCCCGCTGGATTCGCTTCTGAGCTTCGGGTAGTTTTGACGCAAGCGAAGCGCAAAAACTTGTGCCGATCTGTTTCCGAACCCGCCGCGTGAGGCTCAGGATAAGAGGGAATTTCAAAAAGCGCTTTGCCGTGGCTGGCAAAAATTGTTTTGGCGCCCGGGAAGAGCTCCTGCCATCGGTCAGCATCCCGCGAGCCAGGCTCCCCATCGACGAAAACGAACGAGGCTGAATGCGAAGGCTCATGCCGATAATAGGCTACGTGTTGGACGCCTTCGGTCCGGCGCAGGAAATTGAAGTGATGCTCCACGTCCGCTTCCGGCGTTTCAACGACCACAATCAGCTTGTAGCCTTCCGGCGCCGAAGACATCGCCAGTGTAAGCAAGCGAATTCCCTTGCGACGAAAAATGTTCATGAGCCGGCAAACGACAATGAAATCATTTTCCGTTTCGATGGTAAACAGCCATTTCATACTTGGCTCTCCTCTGCCTCTGAAGCGCGCGGGCGGTCAAAGCTTTCGCATGCCTTCTACACTGCCCACAGGTCATCCAGGACTTCTTCCTCTTCCAGGACCACGCGCGGCGGCTCAACAATCATCTCGGCGAGCGATGCTCCGGGCGGAACGATCGGATAAACGTTCTCGGCTGGGTCAACCCAGAAATCCACCAGGCAAGGCTCGCGATGGCTCAGCATGTCGCGGACCGCATCTTTAACCCCGTCACGATGCTCTACGCGCATGCCCCGAATGCCATAAGACTCCGCCAACTTGGCAAAATCCGGAGCGAAATTCAGGTCAATGTCGCAGTACCGCTTTTCAAAAAAGATCTCCTGCCACTGCCGGACCATTCCCAGAGAGCGGTTGTTAAGAATCGCAATTTTAACCGGAACGCGATATTGCGCAATCGTCGCCAGGTCGTTCAAAGTCATCTGGAAGCCGCCATCGCCGACAATGGCAATGACCTGCCGATCCGGAAAAGCCAACTGCGCGCCCATGGCGGCCGGAAAGCCATAACCCATAGCGCCCAACCCGCTTGATGAAAGCCAAGTGCGCGGCTGGTAAAAGTCATAAAATTGCGCCGCCCACATCTGGTGCTGGCCCACGTCCACAGCGACGATGGCGTCTTCATCCGCGTAACGGGAGAGCATCTCAATCACGTATTCCGGCTTGACGTTGGGCGCAGACTTATCGTAGTTCAGCGGGTGTTCGTTGCGCCATTCCTCAATGCACGCCAGCCACGCCTGCCGCCGGGTATTTTCAGAGGAACTACTGATGCGCTTGCGCAGCGCAGACACCAGGGCGCTCAGAGTGGCCCGCGCGTCACCCACCAGGGCCAGATCGACGGGAACATTCTTGCTGATTTCCGAAGGGTCCACATCGATGTGAATCTTCTTCGCCTTGGTGGCAAAGCCGTTCAAACGTCCTGTTACCCGATCGTCGAAGCGCGCTCCTACGGCAATCAATAGATCACTTTCGCAAACCGCCCGGTTGGTGGCATAGGAGCCGTGCATGCCGAGCATTCCGAGAGAAAGCGGATGGCTGGAGGGAAATGCGCCCAAGCCCATCAGCGTCGTGGTTACGGGAATTTCCGTCAGTTCCGCCAATTCGCGCAATTCACGCCAGGCTTCAGCATGAATTACGCCTCCGCCCACGTAAAGCAGCGCCTGCCGGCTTTCCAGAATCATCTCTGCAGCGCGGTCGATATCTTCATCGCTCCACTCTCGATGGCGCAATGGATGCTGCGAGTCATCATGTTCTGCGGGATAATGTGGGGTGGTTTTTTCCATCAACACGCTTTTAGGAAGGTCCACCAGCACCGGCCCCGGCCTCCCGGAAATGGCAGCCTGGAAGGCGCGATGGATGATTGTCGGAATCTCCGCTGCCGCCCGCGCCTGAAAAGACTGCTTCGTGGCCGGAAGGCTAATGCCGATGGTATCCGCCTCCTGAAAGCCGTCTTTGCCAATCAGCGAGGCAGGCACCTGCCCGGTCAAGGCGACTACCGGGATTGAATCCATGAGGGAAGAGGTTAAGGCCGTCATCAGGTTCGTAGCGCCCGGCCCCGAAGTCACCAGGCAGACACCCGGCTTGCCGGTGACACGGGCATAGCCATCGGCCGCAAACCCCGCCGCTTGTTCATGCCGTACCAGCAGGTGACGAATGCCAGCGCTATAAAGCGCGTCGTAAAGGGGTAGCACCGCCCCTCCCGGAAGCCCAAAGACCACTTCCACCTTCTCTCGTCTTAGACTTTCGAGCAGTATTTCCGAGCCAGTGACAGGATTTTCCATGTAAACCTCACCGAGTCTTTTAAAACTAGTGTTACCGACCAGTCGGTAGGTATTCTATGCTATAAAAAAGCGGTAGTCAATAGGAATTTTCGGAATCACCAAAGCAGTGCGTGCCCGAAAAAGGTATCTGCGAGGAGACTCAGCAGCTTTTTTCATCCTTTGACACTCCGCCATTTAGCATACCTCGTCAGGCAGATTCGTCAAATCAGCAATTTTTATAGGTGATATCAGCGAAAATTAAGGTCGTGGCAAGTCATGTGCCTCATGGAATGACAAAAGCTCCCGCCATATGTTTTCGCTTCCTCATTCTCTATTTGACCCGAAGCGGAAAATTCTCTTGATAACTCATCGCAAAGATAATAATCAAAATCACCAGATTTTGTGATTTAATTCGGAAGGATTGCTGTGGTGATTCTCCAGCGTAAAACTCAATGGATAGTAATCGTCGGAGCCCTGAGCTGTCTTGCATGGACGCATTTCAGCCACTCTGCGCATCAAACTGTTTTCTATGTGTCAACCGACGGCAATAATTCCTGGTCAGGGAGACTACCAGCGCCCAATTCCAACCGTACCGACGGCCCTTTTCGGACAATTGCGCAGGCTCGCGACGCCATTCGCGCTTTAAAAAGGGCTTCAGGCTTAACCGCGCCGGTGATCGTTTACCTTCGGGCCGGCCGTTATGAACTCGCTGCACCGCTTCTCTTCACCCCTGATGACTCAGGCACGCCGGGCGATCCCATTACATACGCCTCCTATCCCGGTGAGCGCGCTATCTTAAGCGGGGGCCGCAAAATCCAAGGCTGGAAAAGCAGAAGCCTTCCCCACCACCGCGGCCCGGTGTGGGCAACTGAAATTCCTCAAGTCAAAGAGGGACGGTGGTACTTTCATGAGCTTTTTGTGAATGGGCAGCGGCGCACGCGCGCGCGAACTCCCAATTCGGGCTTTTTCCATGTTGACGGACTGATTTCCAAAAGCAAGCCTGCGCAGTTCAAATTTCATCCAGGGGACATCCGGCCATTGTGGGCGCAAAGAGGCGATGTCGAGGTGATTGCCCTGCTGAAATGGGTTGAATTTCGATCCATCATTAAGGCGGTAGACTCAGCCACGCACACCGTCACACTTTCCACGCAGCCGCAGCCGTGGACCATTGAACAGAACGCGCGTTATTGGATTGAAAATGCGCCCGATGCGCTCGATGCCCCCGGCGAATGGTATCTGGATCGCCATTCTGGAAAGCTTGATTATATCCCCGAACCCGGGGAGGAGATTGAGAGTGCGCAGGCCATTGCTCCGGCCTTAACTCAACTGGTGCTTTTTGAGGGTCATGCTGAAAAAGGTCAATGGGTCCACGACATCCATTTGAAGAACCTGACATTCGCAGATACGGATTGGTCGATGGGGCCGGAAGGCTATGTTGACATGCAAGCAGCGTATGACATTCCGGCTGCTGTCCAGGGAAGCGGGACGCATTCCTGCAGCATTGAAAACTGCCGGTTTATGAGGCTGGGCGGCTATGCCATCGCGTTTGGTTCAGGTTCGAAAGGGATCGCAATTACCGGAAACGAAATGACAGACCTTGGCGCTGGCGGCGTGAAGATTGGCGACCCCAAGATTCCCTCCAGCGAAGCTGGAGCGACCCAAAACAATGTGATCTCCGATAATCGCATCCATAACATCGGACTTGTTTATCCGGCGGCCGTTGGTGTGTGGGTGGGCCAGAGCCACAGCAATCGAATCGCGCGCAATGAAATCCATGATTCATACTATACGGCCATTTCGGTGGGTTGGACCTGGGGATACGGCCCGACGGCGGCGCGCAACAACCTGATTGAATACAACAACCTCTATAGCATTGGCCGCGGCTTATTGAGCGATATGGGATGCATTTACACGTTGGGCGTCCAACCTGGAACTATAGAGCGAGGCAATATTTGCCATGATGTTTCGCGCTACAGCTACGGAGGCTGGGGCATTTATACCGATGAGGGATCGAGCGACATTGTGATTGAAAACAATCTGGTTTATCGCACAGAAGACGGCGGCTTTCATCAGCACTACGGAGCGCAAAATGTGGTTCGCAATAACATTTTCGCGCTGGGCCAAACCGCCCAGATCCGCCGCACACGCGACGAGCAACATCTCAGTTTCATCTTTGAACATAACATCGTGTACTGGAAAGACGGCAAGCTTTTGGAAGGTCGTTGGGATGGGAATTACTTCAAGTTTGATCACAACCTCTACTTTCGTGTCGGCGGTGAACCCATCAAATTTAACGGTCTTTCATGGGCTGAGTGGCGCGAGCGTGGGCAGGACTTGCATTCTCTGATTGCTGATCCTCTCTTCGTTGATCCTCAACACGGAGACTTCAGGTTAAAGCCTGCCTCCCCTGCCTCAAAAATAGGATTTAAACCTTTAAGGTCTCAAGGCATAGCCCGGTAAGATTCCAGCCGTTACATTACCGGCAATGCTGGCGATACCTGGAATTTCAATTTTTGATGCGCGCTGCGCAACGCCTGCTCCACTTCTTCAGGAGCCGAGCCGCGAGCAAAAATAAAGCCCAAGTAGCTTGCTCCTTCAGGCAAAGCGACCAAGCGCTGCGACGGCTTGGCGGTGATAATGATCTCTTCTACACAAGGCGTTTGGCGAGCTTCTTCGACGCTTTCTACGCCCTGATAGATTCCTTCTTTTTCAATAGGAATCATCATGACGGCGGAGGCCCTCTCCTCTCGCTGCACGTCCTGAACATTTTCCCCCAGCGCCAGGGCGATGATGAGCTTCTCAAGGGATATTCCTTCTCCCAGCGACGGCGATGAAAATCGCAATGCGCGCGAACAAAGCCCTCCGATCGAGCGTGCGGCGATTTCTAAAGGCCAGACACCTTTGGCATTCACACGCAACTCGGCGTGAAATGGGCCGTGGAAAAGCCCTAAAGCAGCGATAGCCTGCTTCAAAGTCTGAACGACTTCCTCTTGCACGTCGGCCTTCAGTCGTGAGGGTGTGACGTAGATTGTCTCTTCAAAATATGGTCCTTCGAGAGGATCGGGCTTATCAAAGATCGCCAGCAACTTTACTTCGCCGCGGCTCACGAGACCTTCGACTGCAATCTCCCGTCCATCGATGTAAGTCTCCGCCTGAATGTAGCTGCTGGTTCCCTCCCGCATCACTTGCACATCCGGCGCGCGTAACAGAGATCGGATGCGCTCGTAGCTCTGAATGAACTGACCGGCATCATCGGCCCGGATTACGCCGCGGCTCGCCGAAAGGGCTAAGGGTTTCAAGACGCACGGGAAGCCTACATTAAGATTGCCTTGTCCTACGATCTCACGCGGATCACGCTCCAGCGGAAATCGCTGGAATTCAGGGATGTTGAGGCCGGCATCGCGCAACCGCTCGCGTGACCTGTATTTATCGCGGCAAATATCGGTAGCGGCAGGGGGATGATAAGGCAGGTTTAAGAGCTTGGCAGCGCGCGCCGCCGTGGGGGTGGGGCGATCGCCAAGCGCGACGATGCCGTGAGTGGGGTTTTCGCGCGCATAAGCAGCGATTTGTTCTGCCGAACCTTCCGGGTCCTCAAACCGCAGCGGCAATGCGTGGTCTTGCCAGGGGTCTTCCAGCACGTGGCATCGATCGCTTCCAAACACCACCTCGGCGCCCATCCCGGTCGCAGCTTCGACGAACGTACGCGTCTGATAACCAGTCGTGGTGCATAAGATGATCAACCGTTGCTGCATGCCAGCTTTAATTTCCAAAAACCGTCGTGATGATTCTCAATTCAGAATCGTTTTTCGGCAGCCTGTTATGCCGAAGGGAACTGAGACTCACGGGCTTCATAAAAATTCTTCATTTCAGCATTGGCTTTTAGAATGACCGAAAGCTTCTGTTCGCTTTCTGCAAGGCGTCCGGAAGGAATCGCCATAAGGAGCTCGTGACTCTGAATGCCGGCAAAAGTGCGAGCTCCCATACAGCCGAGACTTGCCGACGCGGCTGAGTTTTGAATCGCGCTGGGAATCACAGCGCAGGCAGGGCGGCCGTAGACGCGCGCTTCCCTTCCCCCGCCACGCCAGATCACCGCGCCAGCCGCTTCGGAAAGCAACATTGCCTGAAACGGAGTGCAGATGAGCATCACCACATCAGGCCACAGGTTTTGAAAGCTTTTAAGCGGGCCATAAACGATTATCTGATGCGGTTTTTCGACTTTTGGAACGTTTCCAACTTCTGCGGCTTCGAAGTACCGAATCTTGCCCATCTGTTCAATCAATGCCATGCCCTGCTCCATGACCGATGGAGGCGGCGAAAACCCTTGAGTGATAGCGCCAATAGGGCAATTGTAATGATCTTCCGCCGTAGCATAGAAGAGTGAATTCTGCGCAGCTTTCCAGAAAGTGCAGGCGCTGGGCGCAGCTTGAGAATAACGTGGGACGCCCGCAGGCGGCTCATCTAGAAAAGCCATCCCGATGGGAGGGTGAGCAAGATGCAGGCCCTCAAGCAGTGCGTTTGCAATCCGAGCGCAATCCATGATTTATCTCCTGGTGAATGGTTTGTCTTCAATAATGGCGACCGCGTGGCTGGAAGCTCAAACGGGAGCTTCCACGAGGTTCATGGAGACCAACTGGTCTCCGGCAGGCTCCGCTCAGCAATACCAAGGCTCGGTGAGATACGGAATAGATGCCCTGGAAACCAGAAGAGGAAGTTCAGGCAGGGGAGCCGCAAAATGGCCCGCCATCTTAAAAGCAACCTCGCGAACTTGAGAAAATATTGCCCGCCTCGATTCTCGATGTTTGAGCCCATCCTGAATAACACGCTGGACCTGCTCATAAAGCTCATCCACTCGCAGATCGCTGTGTCTCCAGGGGTAGACAAGGCCCGCCTCGTCAAAAGCGCCTACTAGCTTGCGAACTTCAGCCAGTTCTAACAGGCGAGAGCCTGCGGGTATCAGCAGCCGGATGCCAAGTTGAATGGGTGCTACCTGCTCCACCAAGTCGAGCTCCGCAATGGCCTCCAACAACTCACAATAAGTTCCCAGCGTTGTCCATGGCGTAAAGGCCACAAAGGTGGGAGAAAGCGTAAGCCCCGTTTGCTGAAACAGTTCGACAACCCGCAGGAAGTCCACCCGGGTGTGACCTTTTTCAAGAAGCGCCAGCGTCCGGTCGTCGAGCGATTCGACAGCGGTGGTCACGAAAAGGCACCCCGTATCACGCAACGTTTGAAGATGTTCGGCGTGCTTCAACAGGTGCTCAACTTTAATGGTCACATCATAAGTCAGAGCGGGAAATTCCTGATGAAGAGCCATAACGACCCTCAGGGCATGACGGATGCCATTAAAAAAATCCGGATCGCCGAAGGTGATATGCTGAGCGCCCACTTCCACTTGTTGGCGAATATCCGCCAGAACAATTTCAGGCTGTATGATACGAAATCGCCCTTGATAGACAGGCACAACGGGACAATGCCGACAGAGATGCTTACAGCCCCGACTGGCTTCGGTATATCCTACGACACGCGGCTTCCCATCCGGATGCTCCAGATGAGCATATCGAGCAAGAGGAGGCATGCCTGTGCGATCAGGGACTTGAAATCTCAGCCGGACGTGGGAAATGACTGGCTCAGACTGAGAAAAGGTAGGGGCGTTGCGGCCTGTTCCTGGATTTTCGATTTCGAATTGAGAACTCGCCGAACAAAACCGACGGGCGCGTAACTGCTGCGCAGTTCTCAGCAAACCCTCCTCAAACTCCCCTCCCAAAATCGTTTGAGCGCCAAGCCTACGCAGATAATCCTCATTAACCGGAGCATAAAGTCCGTAAAAGCATAGATGGGCGCTTGGGTTTGAGCGGCGAATCACCGGCAAAGCTTCAATTGCCAAGCGCGTCGCCGTGTGCATAGGCACATAAAAGGCGATCAAATCAGCTTCCCGCACCTCGTCTTCGCGGAGCTGTTCCCGCGAGAGGTCGTGGCACGCCACAGACATTCCCGCATTCCTCAGCCAAGCGGCGGGAGAAGCCAATCCAAACGGCTGGCGACCCAATTCGTATGTTGAGATCAGCAGGATTTTCAAGCGCGTTCTTTCAAGGGGTTGCGATCACATGAGGCAGCTTCATTCAGGCCGGATGTTCATGAAGCTACGGTCAGGCAAAGCAAGATGCGCAAACCGATTCCGTGTTCAGCAGTTGTTGAAAAGAATGTGGCCTTTACACGACCAAAAATCCATTGAAAACATTGAACTTACGACGATATAAAACCGCCGCCATGTTGTCCTCAAACAAGATTTTCCAGCAACCGATTAGTACTACTACGTTAAGTTAAGGAGACCGGTTGCTTCTCCGAATTTTGGCGCCACAATACGCGCAGTATCCGGTCCAAGTGAAGAGCACGCGTTGGATTTCACGACGCGTCTGTGGCAGGGTCCACCCAGAAGTTTTTTTTGCTGCGCATCTTTTCCAGGGTCAAGAAAGCGTGCGCCAGCATCACCAGCGTGACGTGATGGTGCCAGCCTGCCCAACTGCGACCTTCGTAATGGTCCAGTCCCAGTTCCCCCTTGAGTTGCTGGTAGTCCTGTTCGACCTTCCACCGGCTCTTGGCGACGCGCACCAGCCGCCGCACGGTGTAGTGGGTCGGCAGGTCGCAGAGAAAGTATTTCGTGGGTTCCTGCTCGCCGTGCGAGGGCTGGACGCGGCAGGCGTAGAAACGCGATTCGAGCCAGCCTTTCGTGCCTTCGCGCCAGCGCACTTGCTTCCACCCCCGAGCCTTCTCCGCCACGTCGCGCACCGAAGCGGGACGCTCGTCGCCGTAGTGGTAAACACTGGGCGGACGCCCTCGACCTCGCGCCTTCAGTTTGTGAGCGCGGGGCGGGTGGGTCCAAACGCCCAACGTCGAGGGGATGCCGACCGCGTAAGCCAGTTGGCGAGCCTCCAGCCCGTCGCGAAA
>DATGKJ010000278.1:0-5499 GCA_035294685.1 Terriglobia bacterium
CGCGCGTCGCCCATATCGACCATGCCCTTCGTCTGCTCGACGATATCTTCAAGATCGTTGGTGGGCGCCGTGGTCATCAGGTACTTCAGGTGAGCGGCGCTCTGGGCATAAGCGGCGTTATGGTCTCGGTGGGCGAGGTCGTTCAGGTCAAACCACGAGTCTGAGGCCACCCGGAAATCGCTGATGGGACGATTGCCGTCGAATTCATAATTGCGGGTCTTGGCGGGCTCAAACTCAGGAACAAAGTGAGCTTTATCCACCCGGGGTAGAAGATTGCGGGCATCGTAGACCAGCCGGATGTAATTGGCGCTGTCGCCTGGAATTTCAGTCGGATGGTGGCTTACCCCGTCTTCATACATCAGCAGCAGTTTCCCGAGGCGGCTGATGCCGTTGGTGGGCGCAAGTTCAAACCGCAGCCAGTAAGTATTGGGGAATCCGTAAAACGGCGCGGGCGCGTTATAGAGCTTGTCGATCATGAACTTGTATTCCGGTTTATTCACCACGGAATAACCGTGATGCTGCGCTCTCAGAACGCTCAGCATGGTGAACTGTGCGGGATGGCACGTGATGCAGCGTTCCGTTTCATCGGTCACATTTTCAGCCCGCGTTCGCACCGCGCCCTTGCGAGGCGTGTTTGAGAAGAAGGAATCTCCCACATCCACCATGTAGCGCATCGCCACCTGCACGGCTTCATGCGGGTCCTGATAAGGCGGCACGTCGTAAAGCGCTGTGCGCAGGCTCCAGCGCGGATGGTTAGACTTGATGCTCAAATAGTAGCGGCCGGGCGTCAGCACGCGGGTGATCATTTTGAAGTCCACCAATTCATCCGATTGGTCATCATGCCGGATTTCAGTGGGATCTTTCCCCTGCGTGTATTCCACCAGATGTGGCCCCTGCAGGCCGTTTTCCAGGCGATAAATCTTCAGTGTACAAGGCACGTCGCGGTCAAGCAGGTCAAGCTCAAAGAAGACCAGCTTGGGCTTGGGAAGATTGTAATCAAAAGTGAGCCACTGCCACCCGACCTTCCCTTCATCGGTGTTGTAAAGATATTCGATGTCGTCCGAGGTTCCAAAAACAGTCTTGCTCAGAACCATGGGCGAGGCGTGCTGCCAGTCGCGGGCGGTATTGGGAACAATTTGCACCTGATTCTGCTGGCTTACACTGAGCGGCCTGATTTCAGCCTCGAAGTGAATGGGCGTTGATGAGGCGCTGGCAGGCGCATCCAGCGTAAGGCGGGCAGGGCTGGACTGAGCTGCGCGGATAATAAAGTAGGTTCCCGGGTCGCCTGAATGGAGTTTCTTGCTGATTTCCGGGTTGCCGGCGGAATCAAAATGGACCACAACGCGCGGCACGATGGGGACGATATCCTTCTTCACCACATTAAAGGTAATGGGCGAAGCAATTTTGCGCGGTACGAGTTCGTCGGGAGTCGTCAGGCTGGCCGGCGAATCCAGGCTGACGTTGACCGAGTAAAGCGCGCCAGCTTTCAGCTCCGGAGTCTGCCAGGCAAGCGTCTGCCCAGGATGAATAGAGCCTTGGAGCGTATGGTCAAAGCTCAAAGAAGAGGTTCCGGGATTTGTCGAGAGCGAGCCTCGGGATGCGGCGCGCGAAGGAACAAGATGCCAGGCGCACAAGATGATTACCGCCGTCACAACATAGAGCGCAATCGCTTTCTTTCGGAAGATGTGCCCGCGAGCTGAACTCATAGCGATTCCTCTCGAATCATTAATCTAATGTTGAACTATCATGCTGACGCTCAGTATATCGCTGGCCTTGGGAAGGGTCAATAAGCTCAAAAATAAGATTTTATTAGGAAAAATGCTCTGGAATTTGAAATCCGGCTTTGGTTCTGTCCACGCCGCGCTGTGTGAGTCATGGCATAAAAAGCGTCAGCGCGTCGGGGACTACCTCAAAACGGGCGGGAAGCGTTCCCGCAAGTTCTCCGTCCACTTCAAAATAAACCGGGGGTTCAGGCCGCACCGCTGTGAAGCTCAAGTTGCGGGTCTCGATCTCGATAATGTCCCGCACCCGTCGCTGGCACAAGATGCCAAGAGCATAAGCGACATATCGGAGGCGACTGGAACTGGTGTAGAGAGAGACGCCAAAGTGAGAATTGATGATGGACTGCTGAGGAGCCGTGCGAAACCATCCTGCATAACGGCTGGTTCGCTGTACGATCGCGAAGGTGACTTGCTGCTCGCGCCCGTCCACGTGGCACATTACAGGAGGAAATGAGTAGCGCGTCCATTGCCGCGCGCCTTCCAGGATGTACGCCGCCACGCCCAGAGACATTTTGAAGCCAAAGGTCAGCCGATGAATGACGTAGGCATCGAATCCCACACCGGCCACACTCAAAAAGTATCGCTGGACGGGATCGGAAGCAGCGCTCTGAGGAATGGGATCCCCCGTGACGCGTCCCAGCGCGATTCGGCGCGGCTTCCAGGCGTGGAACTCCCGGGCCGCGCGCACGGGGTGATGAGGGAGTCTTAATTCCTTGGCGATGATGTTGGCCGTGCCGCCGGGCAAAATAGCCAGGGCCGCATGGCCCGGACACATGCCATTAATCACTTCGTTGATGGTTCCATCGCCGCCGCAGGCCAGAATAATTTCATCGCCGTGAGCCGCAGCCTGGCGCGCCAGTTCCGTGGCGGAGCCGGGACCGGCGGTGCGAGCGAGTTTGACCTCCAGACCAGATTTTTGCAGGATTTCGCCCGCGTGTTGGATGTGGCGTTCGCGGCGCGAGGGATTTCTGCCGGCGACCGGATTGTAGATCAGGGTGGCGCGTTTCAAGGCGGGTGTCAGGGCAGCTTCAGGTTCCCTCCCTCTTCGCCCCGCTCCGGGACGGGGTCGAGGTGAAAAAGATCGCGGTTCGCGGGCATAAAACGAGCTTCAGAATGCGCGGAGCTTATGACGATCCACGAGTCGCGTTGACTCCGCTCACCACTTTTTTAGCAAACATGGAGCCGGTTTTCTTGTCCGTTTTGACGTCGACATATACAGGATCGCCCACCTTGATGTCGCTCAGTGAGCTGCGCTTGCCGTTGTGAATGTACTTGGTTTTTCGGTCCAAATGGATGGTCTGCGGGACACCGTACTTGGTCTTATCGAGCACCAGTTCATCGGGTTTAATCTTGGAGACCACGCCGAAGAGATAGTCCTGATAAACGGCGGGAAGCCCGCCCGTGGGAATTCCAAAGCGCGCATTATCAGGCGGCTGGGGAGCGGTGGTGCGCTGCGCCCACCCTGGGAGAGCAAGAGTTAAACTGGCTAACGCAATCAGAGATGAAATAAGGACTTGTTTCATTCCTTTCTATCTTCCCTTGGATCAAAATTTTTTCGGAATCAGCGCCTGTGTTCCTCAAAGCCAGATTCCATTTCAAAAGTTAGTTCTGAAATTTTATCGTGTCAAGACGGGCAGACCCGACTTTCGCAGTCCGCAATGCGCCTCGGAGTGGCGCATACATCCCGTCGTTCAGGATGTGTGCGGCCATTGGCGGGTTGCTGCAAAACGACCTTGCATATTGTCATTCCGAGTCCTTCGCTTGTCATCCTGAGCGTAGCGAAAAATCCCGGCATTTTCGCTGATGACGGGTTGGATGAGTTTTTCAGCAACGTGTCAGAGGGGCCTTTTCCACCCTTGAGCTTCAATGCGGCTGTGCCATAATCCTTAATGAATTCAGATATTCCAATAAAGTGAGGGCGCTTTGGCGACTTCAGTCGAGAAAGAAATTGAAAAGCTGCGGGCAGAGATTCGTTATCACGAGCACCGCTACTACGTGCTGGATGATCCTGAAATCTCCGACTACGAGTTTGACCAGCTGATGCGCAAGCTTCAGGACCTTGAGCGCGCGCATCCGGAGCTGGTGACGCCAGATTCTCCGACCCAGCGCGTGGGCGGCAAGCCTGCCGAGCAGTTTCCCAAGGTCCGCCACCAGGTTCCCATGATGAGCCTGGACAACACCTATTCCGTTGAGGAACTCCGGGATTTCGATCGCCGGGTGCGCGAGCTTTCCGGGCGGTCGCGCGTGGAATATGTCGCTGAGCTGAAGCTGGATGGCCTTTCCATGTCGCTCATCTATGAAAAGGGCGTTTTAGCGCGCGGCGTGACGCGTGGAAACGGCGTGGAAGGCGAGGACGTGACCGCCAACGTGAAGACCATCGGCTCCGTGCCCTTGCGAATTGACGAAAGAAAGTTGCAGGTCATCGGCCATCCGGAACGATTTGAGGTTCGCGGTGAGGTGATCATGCCGCTTAAGATGTTTGAGCGGCTGAATGCGCAGCGGGAGGCGGCGGGCGAGCCCAAATTTGCCAACCCTCGCAATTCGGCGGCGGGAACCATTCGCCAGCTTGATCCCAAGATGGTCGCGCAACGCAAGCTGGATATGTTTCATTACTACCTGCTGGTCGGGGGGGATGTCCCTCTAAGGGAGCACTGGAAGACTCTGAATGCCCTGGCGGAAATGGGGTTCAAGGTGAATCCTCACCGGCGGCTTTGCGCGTCGTTTGATGAATTGCTGGAATTCGTCCAGGAATGGGAAATGAAGCGAAATGAGTTGGAGTATGAGACCGATGGCGTGGTGGTGAAGGTGAATGACACCAGGTTATGGGAAGAGTTGGGCAAAACCGCCAAATCCCCGCGATGGGCGATTGCCTACAAATATCCCGCGCGTCAGGCGACGACCGTCGTGAAAGATATTCGCGCTCAGGTAGGTCGGACCGGAACCCTGACGCCAGTCGCCGATCTTGATCCGGTGAATGTGGGCGGCGTCACCGTGAGCCATGCCACCCTTCACAACATGGATGAAATTGCGCGCCTGGGAGTGCGCATCGGCGATACGGTGCTGCTGCAACGGGCGGGAGAAGTGATCCCCCAGGTGGTGAAAGTTGTGAAGCACGCGCCGGATGGCCGCGAATTCCATATGCCCAAGCGGTGTCCCGTTTGCGGCGGCGACGTGTTTCGCGCCGAAGGCGAAGTGGCCTATCGTTGTGTGAACGCCGCCTGCCCGGCCCGGCTGAAAGAATCGCTTCTTCACTTCGCGGCGCGTCACGCGATGGGGATCGACGGATTGGGCGACGCTCTGGTCGATCAACTCGTCAATCGAGGCCTTGTGAAAGACGCCGCAGACCTTTATGCCCTGACCCAGGAGCAACTCGCTGCCCTGGAGCGGATGGGGAAGAAGTCTGCCGCAAACCTGATCGCGGAGATCGAAAAGAGCAAGAAAGTCGATCTGGCTCGCGTAATCTTCGCAGTCGGGATTCCTTTTGTGGGCGAAAGAACTGCGCAGTTGCTGGCCGAACATTTCGGCTCATTCGACCGGTTGGCGAAAGCGAGCGAAGAGGAGCTTGAGCAGGTGCATGAGATCGGCCCCAAAACGGCGCAGGGGATCGCCGAGTTCTTCGCCGAAGAGCGGAATCGAAAGTTGATCGAGAAACTGCGGGCTGCAGGGGTTCGCATGGAGCAGGAAAAGGCTGCGAAGAAAGGTCCGCAGCCGCTCGCTG
>DATGKJ010000279.1:0-5168 GCA_035294685.1 Terriglobia bacterium
GACTGAAGAAAATCAATAACTTAGGGTTGCCTTTTGATCCAGCTTTGAAGAACCATTTCCAGCTTTTTTCAGAAGAACTGAGAAAAACGCCGGCGTTTTTTTACTGCAATTATCTGCCTCTTGTGCGCACAGTCGTCGACAGACAAAAGCAGGTTAGCAGGTTCTGAAAGCTGGGTGGGCGTATATTTTGTATATTTTGTCACATACGTATTAAACGTATGCGACGTTTTGCAGGCGGAGACGAAGGTCACCAATCTTATCAAGCTAACCTGAAGATCAGGCACTCAGGAGATCGCTTTTGATTCTTCAATGCAAAGGGACAAAATAGGCTGGGCATGCTCTATAAAACGCTAAGCGCGGCGGTATTTGGCATTGACGCTTACCCCGTGGAGGTTGAAGTCGATATCTCAGCCGGGCTACCCAACTTTACCACGGTTGGCCTTCCCGACGCTGCCGTGCGCGAAAGCCGCGAGCGCATCAAGTCCGCCATTAAGAATTGCGGTCTCGACTTTCCTTTTCAGAATGTGACGGTGAATCTGGCGCCGGCGGATATTAAAAAAGAGGGATCTGGCTTTGATCTTGCCATTGCCTTAGGCATTCTGGGCACAACAGGCGTAGTGCTGAAGGCCGATCTGAAGCAAATCCTCTTTCTGGGCGAACTCTCGCTCGACGGCAGCCTGAGACCGATTAAAGGAGCGCTCTCCATTGTCTCCATGGCGCGACAGAAAGGCATTCGCAAGCTGGTGTTGCCCTTCGAGAACGCGCGAGAGGCTGCCGTAGTTCAGGATGTCGCTGTTTACGGCTTGCGTTCACTGCCTGAAGTCCTGGACTTTGTGAACGAGACAAGACCGTTCACCCCATGCCGGGTAAGCGCGGCAGAGATGCTCGCCCAATCCAATCACTATCCCGTGGATTTCCGCGATGTGAAGGGTCAGCTTCATGCCAAGCGCGCGATTGAAGTGGCTACAGCGGGCGGGCACAACATTCTGATGATTGGGCCGCCGGGAGCCGGCAAAACCATGCTGGCCAAACGCATTTCCACCATTCTGCCGCCTCTCACCTTTGAAGAAGCCATTCAGACCACCAAGATTCACAGTGTTGCGGGCGCGCTCGAAGCCGGTGGTGGGCTGGTTGGCACGCGGCCTTTTCGCGCTCCGCATCACACCATCTCCGATGCGGGGCTGATTGGAGGCGGCGCAACGCCACGTCCGGGTGAAGTGAGCCTCGCCCATCACGGCGTGCTTTTTCTCGACGAATTGCCGGAATTTCAGCGCAACGTTCTTGAAGTTCTGCGGCAACCGCTGGAAGAGGGCACGGTGACCATCGCCCGAGCCTCGATGTCCCTCACTTTTCCCGCCCGCTTTATGCTGGCGGCAGCCATGAATCCCTGCCCGTGCGGGTTCTTTAATGATCCTTCGCGGCAATGCACTTGTACTCCGCCCATGATCCAGCGTTACATCTCGAAAATTTCCGGGCCGCTGCTCGATCGCATCGATATCCATATTGATATGCCCGCCGTCAAGTACCGAGAACTGCGCGACGACTCCGGCGGCGAAAGCTCGGAGGCGATCCGCCAGCGCGTCACCCAGGCCCGCGAGCGCCAGCTTGCGCGCTATCAGGGCGAAAAGATTTACTGCAACGCGCAGATGAGTCCGCGGCAAATTCGCAAATATTGCGCCATTTCGGTGGAATGTGAACAGTTGCTGGAAAGCGCCGTCCATCGGCTGGGCCTCAGCGCTCGCGCGCACGACCGCATTCTGAAAGTGGCGCGAACCATCGCTGATCTTGAGGGCGTTGATGCAATCAGCACCACGCATATTTCAGAAGCGATCCAGTACCGCTCGCTCGACCGCAATTATTGGACGTGAGCGCCCACGACGATTGAGGAACTCAATGCCTACTGGGAATACAATGCGAAGATACGACTTATTGTTGCTGATTCTGCTGGCCGGGGCTTTATGTTGCATCCCATCGAGCGCAGTCGCCCAAACGAGAGGCGCGCGCCGCGCCTTCGACCTGATCGCCTGGAACGGCGGCCAATTCATTTATGGAGTGGACTACTACCCTGAGGTCTGGAACGAGGCGCAATGGGAAAAAGACGCGGCGAACATGCAAGCTGCCGGCATCAATTTCGTTCGCCTGGGCGAATTTGCCTGGGCGAAGATGGAGCCATCAGAAGGACAATACAATTTCGGCTGGCTTGATCGCGCGCTCGAGATTCTGAGCGCTCACGGCATCAAGGCCGTGCTCGGCACGCCCACCGCTTCCCCGCCCGCATGGCTCATGGCGAAATACCCGGATATCGCCGCCATGAATGAAGACGGCGTCCGTTACCGCTACGGCTCGCGCCGCAATTATTGCCTGCACAATCCGCACTTTCTCGCCGCCGCCAAAGCCATTGTCACGGCTGAGGCGGAGCACTTCAAAAATAATCCGGCGGTGCTGGGCTGGCAGATCGATAACGAAGTGGGCGGACCTTACTGTTACGATTCTTATTGCCTGGCAGCTTTTCAGAAC
This sequence comes from Terriglobia bacterium, assembly GCA_035294685.1. Taxonomy (GTDB): domain Bacteria; phylum Acidobacteriota; class Terriglobia; order UBA7540; family UBA7540; genus RH2-MAG17b. The sequence goes on from DATGKJ010000279.1 coordinate 2,518, forward strand.
TGGTGTCGCGCCAAATATCAGACTCTGGAGGCGCTGAACCAGGCCTGGGGGACTATTTTTTGGGGACACACCTATTCCGCGTGGTCGCAAATCCCTCTGCCCTGGAACACGCTTTACGGAGTTCATAATCCGGGCCTGGAACTTGACTACCATCGCTTCTTCAGCGACGCGACGCCCGACTTTGTGAATTTTCAGGCGCAAATCCTGCGCCAGGTTGCTCCTCAAAAGGCCATCACCACCAACGAAATGGGTCTGTTTGATGCCGTCGATTACTCGCGGCTGAACACCCTGCTTGATTTCGTTGCCTGGGACAACTACCCGATGATCTTCAACCCGGATTACCAGGACTATTTCCGTTCCGCTCTGGGCCACGACCTGATGCGCGGCTCGAAGGAGCAACAGAACTTCATGGTGATGGAGCAAGAGGGCGGCCTTCCGGGGTGGACCAGCTTTTGGGGGAAGCAAGCGCCCGCGGCGCTTTATCGCGTCTGGGCGTATCAGGCCATCGCGCATGGCGCCGACGGGGTCTGCTATTTTCGCTGGCGGACTTCGCGGTTTGGCACCGAACAATACTGGCAGGGGGTTCTGGATCAGGACGGATACTTGAACGCGCGCTATCGAATGATTGCGCAAATGGGCAAGGAGGTTAAGCGGCTTACTCTCCTGCTTCAAGGATCACATACCCACTCGCAGGTGGCCCTGCTTGTTTCGCCCGACACACGCTGGGCATTTCATATTCAGCCCACTTCAAAGAGCTTCGATTATTATCGGCAGCTTTTTCTGTACTACGACGCTGCGCGGCGGCTGGGCCTTAACGTGGATGTCGTCTTCCCGCAAATGGATTTTGCCGGCTATCGAGTCATTGTCGCTCCGTCGCTATTCGTTGTCTCGCAGCCGCTTGTCCAGAAGCTGACTCAGTTTGTCGGAAGCGGCGGCACGCTTGTGCTCACTTATCGCTCGGGTGTAAAAGACGACCACAACGAAGTGACTCTTGAAACATTGCCCGGGCCGCTCGCGCGGCTAGCGGGCGTCCTGATTCACGATTTCGATCCGCAGGTCGCGCAAAAGCAGGAAATTGTCGAACAAGACGGATCGCGTTATTCTGCCGATGTCTGGTATGACATTCTTACGCCGACCACCGCCCGAACGCTTGCTACCTATGGAAAGCGCTACTACGCGGGCAAGCCTGCGATGACCGAAAACTCGTTTGAGAAAGGCAGCGTTTTCTACATCGGCGCCCAGCCATCCTCGGCAGAATTTTACGATCGTTTGATGAAGCAGGTGTTCGATAAAGCGGAAGTTGTGACAAGGCCCACGCTGCCGAATGGGGTTGAACTGGCAACCCGCGAGAAAGCCGGAGAGAAAATATTCTTTCTGATGAATTATACCAACCAAGATCAATCCGTAAATCTTGGGGAGCTAACCCACAACGCGCTGACCGGCGCTTCTGAATCAGCGGTCGTAAGAGTCCCTGCCTATGGGGTGCAAGTGTTGACAGCGCGATAATCCGTATTGGAGGATCTTAAAGCCATAACTGCGCTGTGCCCGAACAACCTGCGGAAACTATCTCCACAGAATTTCGCCACGCCGTGCCGAATTATCTTGACGGATAAAGCTCACTTCGCTATTCTAATAAGGAGGATATGATGTTGAGATCTCACCTTATCTTCCTTGCAACATCAAAGCGGCCGACATCTTGACCCGAAGACCGCTGGGTTTACCGACACGACATTCAAGAATCGCACCCGCATCGGCAAACAGAAAGGCCTCCAAGACGAAATTATATCCGTTGTGACTGACAGAACGGAATTCTCCAAGGTCGCCATCCCCGTATCATAAGAAAATAGGGCACGATTCCAGCGGCATCCTCGACCACTCAGAGCCGAGACGGTCTGAAGTCGCTCAGTCAAGAAAGGGTTTTCTCATGAACATTCAATATGTCGGTTTCGATGTCGGAACGGGCTGTCGGATCTATAAATTCAAGGTCCTCAATACGATAGTAGACGCTCGTGAATTCGCCATTACCATTGGCGTCGATGCATTTGCATCAACTTTGTTAAGGCTGCAGGAAGGCCCTGACATCTGCTTTGGGCGGCTACAGCGGGAATTGGCAGCAGAAGTCGAAGGATCGCGCGCTGAACGCAATTTGAGCATTGGGGAGCGCGACGTTGAGGAATATTTGGAGCGGCATCGCTCTCCCAACCAAATCGCCAATAAACCGACTCCTCATCGATAATTTTGGGGCTCGACTGGCACGGCGAGCAATGCGCTCCCATAACAACGGCCGATTCAAAGCACGGCCTTGGCTAGGTTGCGAGCAAGTGAAACGGTAAATCAAACGGCAGGCCTTTTGGGACTGCCAAATCTGGAGGATCACATGGCTTCTAAGCTTTACGTAGGTAACCTTCCCAATGGCACTTCTGATAGCGCACTGAACGATTTTGTGGTGAACGCTGGCTTCCAGGTAGCCTCAGCGGTGGTGATTCGGGACAAGATGACCGGCGAGACGCGTGGATTTGGCTTTGTTGAGCTGGCTGAGGGCGAAGATTTGCAAAGGGCGATTCGGGGTTTGAATGGTCAAGCTATGGAGGGTCGCTCTCTAACTGTCAACGAGGCTCGACCACAGCGCCCAACCCCTTCCGGGCCACACG
>DATGKJ010000280.1:0-9525 GCA_035294685.1 Terriglobia bacterium
GCCGCATGCCCGCCGGCGGATGGGAGTTTGGCTCTGTCAAGGTGGAACCTACAGGAAAAGTCACGGTCTTGAGTGGCACTTCGCCTCATGGACAGGGCGAAGAGACAACCTTCGCCCAGATTGCGGCAGACGTTCTAGGAATTCCCTTTGACAATGTCACCGTCTATCATGGCGATACTTTCCAGGTGCCCATGGGAATCGGAACTTTCGGCAGCCGGACTACTGCCGTGGGGGGCACGGCCATTCATAACGCGGCAATGCAAATCAAGAAGAAGATGGCGAAAATTGCGGCCCACAAGCTGAACGTCAAGCCGGGCGAACTGATTTTTTCTGAAGGGAAAATCCACACCCGAGATGGAGCCAAATCCATGGGTTTTGCAGAAGTAGCCGCCGAAGCGATCTTTGCCAAGCAGCTTCCTGAAGGCATTGAGCCCGGACTTGCGGCGCATTCCTTCTTTGAGCCCTCAAACTACACTTTTCCTTTTGGCGCTCATCTGGCCGTGACTGAAGTTGACGCCGAAACCGGAGAAATCAAACTTCGCAATTACTATGCAGTGGATGATTGCGGTCGCGTGATCAACCCTATGCTGGTGGATGGGCAGATTCATGGCGGCCTGGCGCAAGGCATTGGGCAGGCGTTATGGGAAAGCCACGTTTATGATGAAAATGGCCAGCTTATGACCGGCACGCTGATGGATTATGCCGTGCCCAAGGCGCACCAGTTCCCCTGGTTTGAGACAGAAACAATGGAAACCAAGACGCCCATCAATCCGCTGGGCGCGAAGGGCGTGGGCGAAGCAGGCACCATCGGCTCGACGCCCGCCATTGTGAACGCCGTCGTAGATGCTTTAAGCCCGCTCGGCGTGCGGCATCTTGATATGCCGCTACAGCCTGAAAAAATCTGGCGCGTCCTGAAGCAACGCGCCACCGCGTAAGACGCCGTCAGCAAGAAGAGGAGATCACCATGATTCCGGAACCATTTGAATACCATATCCCCAAAAATCTTGAGGAAGCCTCGCGCCTGCTTGCGCAATTTGGAGGCGAGGGAAAAATCCTGGCAGGCGGACACAGCCTGGTCCCCATGATGAAACTCCGCCTCGCCGCTCCCAGGCATCTCATCGATCTCGGCCGCCTTACGGATTTGAAATACATCCGGGAAGCAGATGGCAAAATCGAGATTGGCGCCCTCACAACGCATTTTCAGATTCAATCTTCGAGCCTCTTGAAAGACAAATGCTCTCTCTTGCCTGAGACGGCGCGCGAGATTGGCGACGTGCAGGTGCGAAATCGAGGCACGATCGGAGGAAGCCTGGCTCACTCCGACCCTGCCGCAGATTGGCCCGCCACGATTCTGGCGCTTGCGGGCGAAATCCAGGCGCGAAACGTCAGCAGTTCAAGGTGGATACCGGCCAGCGAATTCTTCGTCGACCTGTTGACCACGGCGCTCGGCAGTGACGAAGTTCTGACGGCGATTCGAATGCCGGTGGCTCCGCCTCGCAGCGGACACGCCTACCTGAAGCTTCATCATCCGGCTTCCGGCTATGCGATGGTGGGAGTGGCAGCGCAGGTAGTCCTGAACGAAGCAGGCCATATTGAATCAGCCAACGTCGGCATTACCGGCGTCGGGCCGAAGGCCTATCGGGCTACGGCCGTGGAAGCGGCCCTGCGCGGAAAAGCTCCCGGTCGGCATAATCTGGAAGCCGCTGCTTCCCACGCTGTCGTGGGTATTGAAGTTAACAGCGATCTTTACGCTTCTGCTGAATATCGAAGCCACCTGGCCCAGGTCTACACCCGTCGCGCGCTCGAAAAAGCCGTGGAACGCGCCCATGGGAAATAACCGGCAATCGCAAGCGCCCCTGCAAGAACGTATCAAGAAGGAACCGTGAAATTCGAAGGCACTTACACCCTTCCCGTGCCGCGAGAGGTCGCCTGGCGCGAACTCATGAACCCCCAAACGCTCGCGCGGGCGCTGCCCGGTTGCGAAAAATTTGAAGCCAATCCCGCGGGTGGATTTGACGTGGTGTTAAAGATCGGCATCGCATCTCTCAAGGGCGCTTATCAGGGCCACGTCGAGATTCAAGACCCGAACCCGCCCCAGAGCTATCGCATGAAAGTGGAAGGCAAAGGGACCGGAGGGTTTCTGAAAGGCGAAGGCGTCCTCGCGCTGACGGAATCCGCCGGAAACACCACAATCAATTATTCCGGCGACGCGCAGGTGGGCGGGCCAATTGCGGGCATCGGCCAAAGGCTTGTGCAAGCAGCCGCCAGGCAGATCATCCAACAGTTCTTCCAATCCCTCACCAACGCCATTCAGGCTTCCGGGTAAAAGCGGCTAGCCACAGTCAGCGTCTTTTCTAACTGTGGGCCCTTTGTCCTCGTAAAGGCCCACGGCCAACCCCTGGACCGGTTAATCATGGATACCCACTTGTGCGGGAATGACGGCAACTTGATGAATTCCACTTTGCACTCCTTTTGCGCCTTAGCGTCTTGGCGAGAAGCTGTTGTCCTTTTTTTCTGCCTCCACCAGACAATCGGCCCTTGTGCACGGGCTTGACCTATATTAGCCTATTTTAGTAGCCTAGCAACCTCCCGAATGCCCTGTTCTTTCCCTCAAAAGCCTCTCGACCGTCACCGAGGAGGAGGGAGCGGCGAGAGATCGGACGGAAACGGAAACCGAGGACGAAACAGCAATGGGCGTCAGAAAAGAATGGACTTAATTGAAAAGTCGGGAAATTGTTCGTCTTTGGATGACATGAAATTGGCGGGTGGAGGCGCATGGCCTGCGCCCTGGGGCGGATGCCGTCCGCCGCTATGCCCACACCCAGCCATTCTGAGGAGTCCAGGTCTGAAACCGGAAGAGCAAGCACGATGATTCCTTGACAAGCTTTCTTGCAATCTTCAACAATGGCTCTTTGTCTATTCCAGGCTCTTTGCAGTAAATCGTGATGATTTCACAACCCTGAAATCGAAGAGCGCAGGGATCAGAGATTCCGCTGCGCCTATTGGAGAAGCTTACTAAATGCGCTGGACACAGGCCTTCATACCGACATTGCGTGAAGCGCCGGCTGACGCCGAAGCGCCCAGCCATCAATTGCTGTTGCGGGCGGGCTATATCCGCCAGGTTGCAGCGGGCCTCTATGCCCATCTTTTGCTTTCCCGAAAATCTCTGCTCAAGATTTCGCAGATTATCCGCGAAGAGATGAACCGCATTGGCGCGCAGGAATTTTATTTGCCAGCGCTGAATCCGGCAGAGCTATGGAAGGAGACCGGCCGCTGGGATCAGGTGGACGTCATCTTCAAATTCAAGGACCGCAATGCGCACGATTTGTGCCTGGGCATTACACACGAAGAAGAGATGACGAATATCGCGCGTCAGGAACTGCATTCCTACAAACAGCTTCCCCAAATCTGGTATCAGATCCAGGAAAAATTTCGCGACGAGCCACGCCCCAAGTCCGGCCTGCTCCGCCTTCGCCAGTTCCTGATGAAAGATTCTTATTCCTTTGATCTGGATGAAGCCGGACTGGACGCGAGTTACCAGAAGCATTACGAGGCTTACTGCCGCATCTTTGACCGCTGTGGATTGAAATACCAGGTGGTTGAAGCCTACTCCGGCATGATGGGCGGCTCCTATTCTCACGAATTCATGGCGTTGACCGATTCCGGTGAGGATTTAATCGCCCTCTCAGATTGCGGATACGCCGCCAATCTGGAGAAAGCGCAATCCAAAGCCCCTCCCGTCGAAGACCCGCCGGGAGAAGATGCTCCTGAAGCTTTTCCCACTCCCAGCCAGAAGACCATCGAGCAGCTTGTCGCCTTCACCGGCGAGAGTCCGGCCCGAATGATCAAGACTCTGGATTACATTGTGGATAGCAAACCCGTTGTGATCTTATTGCGCGGGGATCATACCCTGAGCGAGACCAAGCTTGCGACCGTACTCGGCACCGGCGTCTTTCGCCCCGCAACTCCCGAAGAGGCCTTTGCGCTGCACCACGCTCATCTCGGTTCTCTCGGCCCGGTCGGTCTGAGTGGAGTGCGGATTCTAGCTGACAGCGCCCTTGCAGGACGGCGCGACATGATGACCGGCGCCAATCAGGATGACACTCATCTTCGCCATGTGACGCCTGGGCGAGACTTTGAAGTGGAATATCACGATGTGCGCGTGGTCGCGGAAGGCGACCTCTGCATCCGCTGTGGCAAGCCCCTGCGCGTGGTCAAGACGATGGAGCTGGGGCATGTCTTCAAGCTGGGCAGGAAGTACTCGGAAGCCATGGGAGCCAGGGTGCTGGATGAAAACGGGAAAGAAGCCACGTTAGTGATGGGATCTTACGGCATCGGCCTGGAGCGCATTTTAAGTGCCGCCGCAGAGCAGAACCACGATCAGGACGGCCTCTTTCTTCCCCGCCCGATCGCGCCTTTTGAAGCGATTATCACCGCCGCCAATATGGATGACGCCGCGGTGCGCGAGGCGGCGGAAAAAATCTATGGCGAAGCTCAAACGCAGACTGTGGATGTGCTTTTCGATGATCGTCCGGAGCGCCCCGGCGTTAAATTCAAGGACGCTGACTTGATTGGAGCGCCTTACCGCATCACCGTAGGCAAAAAGAGACTCGAACAAGGCATGGTTGAGATTTTCCAGCGCTCCACCCGGCAAGTGCGCCAGGTGAAACTTGATCACGTCGTAAGCGCCCTGAAGGAAGAACTTAACAGCGGCTGCTGAGGAGTTCCCATGAATTTCCAACCCATTCAAGGGAACGAAATTTGCGTTCATGCTCCTCACGAAAGCGGGGTCTAACCCGTGGATTTCCGCTTGCGCGGAAATGACCAGCACAGATGATTTTCAAAAGAGCATAAAACGAGGACGCTGGACGATGACGGCAAAGAGCGAATCGCGGATAAAAAACAGGCCAGAATTTCAGAGATTTCGGTTAAATTTACCGAAAACGATGGATAACAGTTAAAATGAAGTTGGAGGGAACGATGTTGAGATTTATGCGGACAGCAGTCTTTCTGAAGTAATTCGAGGACTGGCCGCATCCGCACATTTTCTTGATTTCGAGGATAGCCCGAAAAGCTTTCGGTCAATTAATCGTGGCTCAAAGCAAGAATCAACCTCGCCGGTCTCAACGATCTTTCATCTCGCGCGCCCTCCGCGACTCCTTTCGCCATTTTCTAAGGAAAAGAAAAAAGGAACTCCTGGCGGCGGCCATCGCGATTGTCGTTCTCTGTGGCGGCGTCTTCCTGCACTATTACATTCGGTTCTCTCGGCTGGTGGACGCGCGACTGAGCGGCCAGATCTTTCAGCACGCTTCGATCATCTTTTCCGCCTCCACTCCCATCTTTCCGGGCGAAGCCATCACACCCCAACAGATTGAAGATCGTCTCCGCAAAGCTCTCTATTCCCAGGGCGGAAAAAGGGACGCAGGAGTCGGGACCTTCCGGTTGGATGGCAACCAACTCTACGTTTACCCCGGACCGGCCTCATTTTTTGAGGACGGAACAGACCACGAAGGCGATGCCGTAGTTGCCTTTCGTGACGGGCGGATAGATTCCATCACCGATCTCGATCAGAAGGCCGCTCTCGACCACTATGACCTGGAGCCGGAAGTCATTACGACGCTGTTCGACCAGAGCCGCAGCAAGCGAATGCTGGTGGGCTACCGTGATTGTCCTCCGGCCTTGATCAATGCGGTTCTGGCCGCGGAGGATCGCCGCTTTTTCTCCCATCCCGGCGTCAATCTGCTACGGCTTGTAGCCGCCGCCTGGAGAGACTTGCGAGCAGACCAGAGACTGCAAGGCGGCAGCACGTTGACCATGCAACTGGCGCGCAATTTCTTCCTCACGCCGCGCCGCACATTCAAAAGAAAGCTTGAAGAAATGTTTCTGGCCATGCTCATTGAGCAGCGCCTGAGCAAGGAAGAGATTTTCACACTCTACGCCAATCAGGTTTATATGGGGCAACGAGGCAGCTTTTCGATTTATGGATTCGGAGAGGCTGCCGACACCTATTTCAACAAGAACGTCAGGAATTTAACCCTGCCAGAGGCCGCACTTCTGGCAGGCATGATTCGCGGCCCGAATCTCTACTCTCCTTACCGCTATCCGCAGAGGGCGCTTGCGCGGCGCAACTGGGTGCTCGAGGAGATGACTCATGATCACTTCATCAATTCGGGCGCCGCGCGAAAGGCGATGGCCGCACCGCTGGGAGTGACTCCGCGAAATGGCGGCGGCACGCTGGCGCCCTACTTTGTCGATATGGTCAAGGATCAACTCCTTTCCCATTTCTCCGAGCAGGATCTCAATTCACAGAACTATCGCGTCTACACCACCCTCGATCCGGACCTTCAGGCCGCCGCCACCGAAGCCGTCCATGCCGGCATGGCGGAAGTCGATAAGCGAATCCACGCGCGAAGGCGAAAGAACTCGCCACCACTCAATCCCAACGAGCCACAGGTAGCTCTGGTAGCCATCGATCCCCACACGGGCGAGGTCAGAGCCCTGGTGGGCGGACGCAATTATGGGGCAAGTCAGCTCGATCATGCCTTTGCTTTGCGCCAGCCGGGCTCGTCGTTCAAGCCTTTTGTTTATGCCGCCGCGCTCAGTTCCGCCGTGGATGGTTCCCAACCCCTTATCACGCCCGCCACGGTGCTGCCCGACCAGGCCACCACCGCCTTTCAATTTAACGGGCAAACTTACCAACCTAAAAATTATGAAGACGAATACTACGGAAACGTCACGGTGCGCGAGGCGCTGGCTTTGTCGTTAAACGTTGCCACGGTCAACCTTGCCCAGATGATCGGCTATGACAAAGTCCGCAATCTCGCGCTCGCCGCGGGGCTCGATAACGGCATTCAGGCAACTCCGGCGATCGCGTTGGGAGCGTACGACGCCACGCCCCTGCAAATTGCCGGAGCTTATACCATCTTTGCGAATGGCGGCGTTTATGAAAAGCCGCGCTGCATTCTTGCCGTCAAGGATTCGTCGGGACAAACGCTCTGGCAAAGCCCCATGGTTTCGCGCCAGGTGCTTGACCCGCGCATCAGCTACCTGATGGTGAGCCTGATGGAGAGCGTGGTCGATCACGGGACCGGCGAAGGCGTCCGGGCCCGCGGGTTCACAGCCCCTGCTGCCGGCAAGACCGGAACCTCTCATGACGGATGGTTCGCCGGCTTTACATCAAATCTGCTGGCCGTGGTTTGGGTGGGCTACGATAACAACAGCAACCTCGGCCTTTCCGGCGCCAGCTCCGCCTTGCCTGTCTGGGCGGATTTCATGAAAGACGCCGTCAAAGTGCCGGCTTACCAGAAAGTTCAGCCGTTCACTCCGCCTCTGGGTGTGATTGTTGCGCCGATTGACAGCCAAACCCAGGTGCTCACCGCAAATAATCCTCTTGCGGCAACCCAGGATGTTTTTGTGGACGGAACGCAACCCGTCTCCACGAATCCAGCCTCGGGCCTGGCAAGCTGGATCAAGAAATTACTCCCCTTCGGGCATGGGAACAAGAACGCGGCGCCCGGAGCGCAAGCCTCTGCTCCGGGCGGGGCTCCCGTGACGACAACGGCGCAAAATCCTGGCTCACCCTCGGAATCCGGCGTCAACCCGGCCGCCGGAGACTCACCACAAACGATGACAGCTTCCCCTCCACCGGCAAAAAAATCAGATAGTGTCATCAAGAAGATTTTTTCAGTCTTCAAGCATCACAAACCGAAAAGTCAGCCGCCACCCCCCTCTCAACCGCAAAATTAACGCCGACGGCAAAGCGTGCATCGTTCATGTGAATGCAGCCGGAAGCGCGCATCCCCAAAGATTTTCAGGACTGGCTTCAGCGAGACGAAGTTCTGAACGCCGCACCCTGTGCATTTGCATCAAAACACCAGTCCACGAAAGACGAGGTATAAGTCTCAACCACCGGGGCGGGAATATCGACCTTCTCGATTTTATAGAACTTGAATTGGATCGTTCCTTCCGGCGACCCCGGCGGATTCACGGTCCCGACAAGATAGCCATAAACATGCGTGACGGCCTGACTGGCCTCATTCGCATCCGGCGGCAGAGGATAGCGCACTGCTCCTGCCGTGCCGACAATCCAGCCGGGCAAAACGCCGCCGTGTGCGCGCCAGTACGGGGTATTGAAAGCGTTTTCCATAAAATAATGCGAATGGCTGGCCAGCAGATAAACGCGTTTTCGGGCGTGGTGGTGAGCTTCAAGCAGATCCCGATAGACTCGCACCCCGCTTTCGGTTCCGGCAGGCGACTCGTTCATGCTATGGCTGAGCGATATGCTATAGGGCAAAGCGCGATGCATTCCTACGACCAGGGTCCTGATGTGAGGGTTCTGCTCGTCGCGCGCCAGGACTTTTTCAAACCATTTAACCTGCGCCGAATCGAATTGGTCGGATGAGCCATTATCAAGACTTATGAAATCCACGGGGCCGACTATCCAGTGATAATAAGTCTCGATGCGGAACGCCGAAGGATCATCCTTCAGCCGTTGATCGCGCAGCAGCGGAGCATCCAGCCAGTCGGCAAATTGGGCAAGATATTGCTTACGAGTTTTGGGCAGAATCAGTTCATGATTGCCGATTCCCAGAAAGACAGGCGTTCGGCCAAAGGGCAGAATCTGATGCTGGATGAAATCATTCCACGCTGCCGTCTGATATTGAATAATGGTCACCGACTGTTTTCGATGGGCAGGCTCGTGCTGCATGTCTTCATCAAAATCGTATATTTTCCGAAAGTCGCCCAGGTGCCAGTAGAATTTGACGCGATGCTTCAAGGCTCCCGCTGCGATGGCAGGCATCACCACATCGCCGCAGTCGCGCGAATCCCCCGAAGCCGCAAAGCTCCAGGGGGCGCGGAGCGACTCGTGCAAATTTTCCTGCCGAGGAAGGCTTGGAAGATCCAATGTAGAAGGTTGCTTCCGGAAAGGTTTCGCGCCCGGCAGAACCAACGCCAGTCCAATGACCAGGAGTCTCCACATCTCAACCACACGCTTGTTTTGCATCCGAAAAGCACTCCTTTAGGGGATGACCAACCTGACATAGTCTCAAGCGCTGCGAATCTGCCAGCGGTCATGAAGGCTTACAACGGTTATTCTCCTGGAACCGCGCTCATCAAACAGCGAAAATTCCGACGCCATGCCTGTGCTTACAATATAGAAGGCAAGCCGCAGGGCCGCTGCCAACAAGATGTTATAATGCATCGAAGGTCAGGCCGTATGAAAAAAATTGTAAGCCTGCTGTTCCTGCTGCTCTCGGCATGCGCATTAAACGCTGCGCCCCCCACCCGCACGATCATTGTCTTTCCGTTTGAAAACCGAAGTTCAAACTCAGACCTGGGATGGATGTCGGAGGCCTTTGCGGAGGTGCTCTCCTGGCGGCTTGCGGGCTCGCATCGTTTCGTGCTGGGACGGCAGGAACTCAATACCGCTTATCGGCAATTGGGCGCGCCGCCGGGTGCAACACTCACCCTGGCCAGCGAATACAAGATCGCCCAGACGCTGGGCGTGGATTGGGCCGTGGTGGG
>DATGKJ010000281.1:0-6864 GCA_035294685.1 Terriglobia bacterium
ATCCAGCAATTGCTCGACGGCGCGAAGCGCCTCAGAGCCGAATCCGCCCGTATAAGATTGCGCCGTGACCTGCACCAGGCATCCCCGGGTAACCCAGTTGAAGATGTTTTGAACCTTCCGGCGGCAGACGGCGTTCCGCTCCGGGTGCGTCAGGATGGGAGTGAGGCCCGCCACTTGAATTTCGTAAAAGACGTTATCCATCTGTTCGGGAATGAAATGCTCGGCGAACTCCACCAGGACGTACTGCGTCCCGTTGATAGTGAATGGAGCGCGATCCTGAGTAAGGCGGCGGATATTGTCATAGGAGAGGTGCATGTCGCACCCCAGCAGGACTTGGGGTGTATCGCCGACGGCGGCCTGAAGTTCCGCCGCTGCCTTTTTGTTCTGTTCGAGATCAAAAGCATACCGGAAATTGCTATGAGGGGTGGCGACGACGTGCGTAATGCCGTCTTCTGCCGCCATTTTCAGCATCTCTATTGCAATCTCAAAGGATTTGGCCCCGTCATCAACTTCGGGCAGGGGATGGCAGTGGATATCAATCATCAGGATTCCCGACTACTGCGACCTGCGGAAAGAGTTGCCTTGTAGAGATAGTGCGCGGCGATTGGCCACGATCCAAGGCTTGATGCCTCCTTCAAACCCTCCATAAGCTATTAAACGCTTGGGCGCGTGAAAGCGTCAAGGATTCACGACCTCGGATCAGAGGCAGGGATCACGGTCGGGGATGGTAAGTCTCGCTCTTGCCGTTGCGGCTGTTCGTGACCGTAAAGTTCCCATTGGGATATGCCGTCACTTTAATCCAATGGCCGCGATCCTCGTGAGTGTTCAGGTTGGCGATATAAGCCGCAGGCGCATTCAGCTTTCCGGCAGCGAAGGAATCATGAAGTTCCCAAAACCCCTCCAGACCTGGCGAGTTGTGAATGACGGTGAACGCTTCAGGAGTGCCTCCCTTATTGGCGCCGTTATTTCCTATCGCCACAATGGGATGAAGCGCGTCCACGATATAGTTTTCACCGGAGATGTTCAGTCCATGGTGGGTGGTGAGATAGAGTTCCACGCGGCCGACCCGATTGATGGGGCAAACCAAGGCGTACTCTTTTCTCCAGGTCAGGTCCCCCAGGTCGATCATTCGGAACTTTCCAAGAGTGATTAGCAGACCCACCGATTGCGCATTTTCTGAACTATCGACTCCGGGCCGGAGCTGATTCTCCGCGGGGCAGTATGGATTCCGCTCGCCTCCGCCCGGAACCGGCTGGCCGATGACGTTGCCTGCCGCGCTCAGAATTTCCACTTTCATTCCCGTGATTGGAATTTCCATTCCGGGCCTGGCCAGAATGTGATTTCCTTTTGCGCGAACCTTGAGATAGGCGTTGTAGAGCGCTTCGCCGTGCGGGTCGGTTTCCACGGTGTTTCCGTGGTCCACAAAATTCCGAATCGGCATTAACGCCGCCAGTTGCGGCACGCCGCCTACGTGATCGATGTGAAAGTGCGTGATCACGAGGTAATCAATCTGTTTGATTCCGGCATCGCGTGCCGCAGCCTGGATGCGTTGCGCATCGCGGTCATTGTGATCAGGCCAGCCGGTATCCACCAGCATCGATTGGCCGGAGGGCGAAACCAGCAAGGTGGACTGCCCGCCTTCCACATCAATGAAGTAAATCTTCAAAGGCTTCGGGCTTGCGGCCAGGGCCCATGAGGCCGTCAGAACGAGAAAAATCCAGAGAGCGCATCGTTTTTTCATGGCATGAATGCTACCACAATTTCTTGCTCTTCCCTCGGCGCTCATCACTGCGCGCGTCATGCTGAGGGAAGACGCCGTGAGCCTTTGGCTCACCACAGGGCATGAAAATGAGGTCGTCATTCCCGCAGAAGCGGGAATCCGTGGGCTGGACCTCTGCTTTCGCGGAGGTGACAGTGAAAGGCGCTTGGGGACAGAAGGCTACGCTTCTGCCGAGACGGGAGGCCTTTTATCCCGCCATGGCCGTGCAGCTTCAAGTTGCGCGGCAAGGCGAAAGAGAGTGGCTTCGTCGCCATAGCGGCCGATAAATTGCGTCCCGATAGGAAGGCCCTCTCCGTTCCAATAAAGCGGCACAGACATTGCGGGCTGGCCTGTCACATTGGCGAGCGGGCAGAAGGGGACAAAAGTTGCCAAACGCTGCTGGATTTCAAACGGGTTTAAGGGCGGGGAATCAAAGGAACCTAGCGGCAGCGGCGGCTCGGCGAGCGTCGGAGTCAAAACCGCGTCATAGCGCTGCATAAATCGTCCCACTTCCCGGGCGAAAGCTTGCAAGGTGTTTTGCGCCAGAAGATAATGACCCGCCGAAATCTGCATTCCGGTCTGATAGAGATGCCACGTGAGCGGTTCAAATTCGTTTTCAGCAGGCGCGCGCTTGAGGACTTGAGACCACCCCTCGATGGTTGCCGCGCATCCCGCTGCCCACACAATCATGAAGGTTTGGGCAAAAAGCTCGCCGTTCAATGCAGGCGAGTCCTCCGCCACTTCGTGGCCGAGGCTTGTGCAGAGCCTGGCAGCGTCTTCCACTGCCTGAAGGCAATCCGGGTGAACGGGTGTGCCCGTGACAGGGGTTTTGATGAGCGCAATGCGCAGTTTGCCCGGTTCTGCCTTCACTTCTTCGAGATAAGGTCGCAATGGCGGCGGCGCCCAGTAGGGATCGCCGGAAGCAGGACCCGCGGTTGCGTCCAGTAGCGCAGCGCTGTCTCGCACCGAGCGCGTGACCGCATGTTCCACCACCAGCCCTCCCATGATTTCCCCAAGATCGGGTCCGAGTGAGATGCGTCCGCGCGTGGGCTTCAGCCCAAAGACGCCACAGCACGATGAGGGAATGCGGATGGAGCCGCCCCCGTCATTCGCGTGCGCCATGGGAACCATGCCTGCTGCCACAGCGGCGCATGCGCCGCCGCTCGAACCTCCCGTCGTGCGTTCCATGTTCCACGGGTTCCGCGTGGGGCCGAAAAGCCGCGGCTCCGTGGTGGCGAGCAAGCCCAACTCCGGCGTATTCGTTTTCCCGAGGATGATCAGGCCCGCGCATTTCAGCCTGCAAATCAACTCGCTGTCATGGTCCGGAATATAGTTGCGCAGAAAGGCGCAACCGGAAGTGAGTGGCGCGCCCGCATAGGCTGCGAGAATATCCTTGATCAGATAGGGCACGCCTCGAAAAGGTCCTGCAGGAATCTTGCCTTCTTCGCGGGCTTGGGATCGGGCCTGGTCGTAGAGCGGCAGCACCACCGCGTTCAGCTTGGGATTCAAGCGTTCGATCCGCTTGATAGCAGCTTCCACCAGTTCGATTGGTTTCACTTCTTTGCGCCGGATAAGGTCTGCCAATTCCAGCCCATCCAGCAGTATGAATTCGTCTTCCCTCACTCGCTCAGTCCTCAATCTCAGATTTCTTCATTCGCTCCGAGTGTGAATTGCGCCTCGAATTCGGAGAGCCATCATGCGATAGGAACAGCAAGCGAATAGGCTATTCCAAAACAGTGAATCTTGGGAAGAGAAACTTCGATCCAGTGTTGAATCCATTTTCGGCAAGCATATGCCAGCGCGCGCCGTTTTCCGGAAAACGGCTTCAGGGAAAATAATTGACCCAAGCGCTTCTTCGCCATAGAATCAATCGGCTTCGTTCCGTTCCTATAGGAGAAGATCATGCGACACGTTCATTCACGAAGAAGCTTCCTCAAGAGCATTTCGGCGGCCGGCGGTTCTTTGGCCGGCTGGCCGTTTGCTTCCCGTTTTGCCCAAAGCCTGACATCGCCATTTCCAGGCAAATTCCAGGCTACCTGGGACTCGCTCTCAGGGTATCAAGTCCCTGACTGGTATCGCGATGCGAAGTTCGGCATCTTCCTCCACTGGGGCGTTTACTCGGTTCCGGCTCACGCCAATGAATGGTATCCGCGGCTGATGTATCGCAGAGAAAGCCCTGTGTTCGAGTGGCATCGCGAGCATTGGGGACCGCAGTCGATGTTCGGATACAAGGACTTCATCCCTCTGTTCCGGGCTGAACGTTGGAAGCCCGATGAGTGGGTGGAACTGTTCAAACGAGCTGGAGCCAAATATATCGTTCCTGTCGGCGAGCATCATGACGGTTTCCCGATGTACGACTCTCACCTGACAGAGTGGACAGCCGTCAGGATGGGGCCGCATCGCGACGTGGTGGGCGAGTTGGCACGCGCAGTGCGGAACCAGGGATTGAAACTGGGCGTCTCTTCGCACCGCGGTTTTAATTGGTCTTACTACACATTTGAGAAGGACTTTGATACGGATAATCCGCGTTATTCCGGCCTTTACGGAAAAATCCATGCGCCCACGCCGCTGGTCAGCAACGAGCGCGGCGAGCTTCGCCAGACCGCTTCGCAGGGTTTCCTGGAAGACTGGTATTCGCGCTGCGTCGAGATGGTTGACCTCTACCATCCCGATGTTTTCTATTTTGATTGGGCGATGGGAGCGCCGGAGTTTGAGCCTTATCGCCGTCAGTTCCTGGCCTACTTCTATAACGCCTCCGAGCATCGGGGCAAAGAGGTGGTGCTGACCTATAAGCTGAAGGCTTATCCCGAGCACGCTGCGGTCCTTGATATCGAACGAGGTCTAATCGGAGACATTCGAGAGCTTCCCTGGCAGACGGATACGTCCGTCAGTTGGAAGTCCTGGGGATATATTGAGAATGACAGTTACAAGACTCCTGACCAGATTCTCCACGAATTCATCGATATCGTCAGCAAGAACGGCAACCTGCTGCTGAATGTAGGTCCCAAGCCGGATGGAACCATCCCCGATGATGCGATCACCCTTTTCAGAGGCCTTGGCCGCTGGATGGATATAAACGGCGAAGCGATTTTCGCCACTCGTCCCTGGAAGGTGTATGGCGAGGGGCCGCATCGCCTGGGCGCTGGTTCTTTTGGCGAAAAGCGCGGCGTGACCTTTACTTCTGAAGACGTTCGATTCACGCAAAAAGGCCGCGCAATCTATGCCATCCTGCTGGGCTGGCCTGAGCGCGAAGCGAGGATCAAATCGCTGGGTTCAAGTTCATCCTCATCGCCTGGAAGGATTTCTGAAGTGACGCTGCTGGGCAGCGACGAAACCCTGAAGTGGCATCAGTCGCCCGATGCGCTTGTGATCCAGACTCCCGCGAAGAAACCGGGCGATTACGCCTATGCTTTCAAAGTTACCGTTTAAAGAGGAAGGTGGAAAATGATTTCCGAACTTGATGCTCTGCATGAGACGCTCAATCAAAAAATCAGGGAACTGCTTCATTCCTAAGGCATAAGGGCGGTTGTCATTCTGAGCGACAGCGAAGAATCCTGATGGCAGTGATGAGTGAGAAGCGGCGGGTAAAAACCATCAGAACCTCGGATCGATTTTTTGCTCGCCACTCGGCACTTTTCACTGCTTTTTTGACTCCTTAGAATGACAGGCTACAAGAGTTTTGAAGCAACCGATTACGTTTTCTGGTCCGGACCAATCTATGCCTGAACAGCGCTGGTTTCGTGTGATCTCGGTGGCGTTCATCATGTACACCATCGCGTTCATCGACCGCACGAATATCTCGCTGGCTCTGCCCAGCATGGTGCGCGACCTGCATTTGACTCCGACGGAGGCAGGCAACGCCACCGGCGTCTTCTTCTGGGGCTATCTGGTTCTGCAAATTCCAGGGGGCTACCTGGCCGAGCGCTGGAGCGCCAAGCGGTTTGTGAGCATCCTGCTGGTGGCCTGGGGATTATGTTCCGTATCCACGGCCTTTGTGCGCACCGGCGAAGGTTTCTGGTGGATGCGGCTGTTGCTGGGAGTGGCGGAAGGAGGGGTCTGGCCGGCGGTGCTGGTGTTGCTTTCCCACTGGTTTCCCAGCCGGGAGCGGGCGCGCGCTAACGCCTACTGGATGCTGTGCCTGCCCGTCGCGGTGGTGCTTTCCTCTCCGCTCTCAGGCTGGATTCTCGGTCGATGGAATTGGCGCGTGCTGCTGGTCGTAGAAGGGGCTTTTCCGATTGTCTGGCTCCTGATCTGGTGGTTCGCGATCGATGATCATCCTCGCCAGGCTCCGTGGATTTCGGCGGAGGAACGCGATTTTCTGGAACAGACGCTTGCCCGGGAAAAAGCCGATCTTCGCCCGGCGGCTCATGAGCCTTATTTGCGGTCGCTCCTGCGCCCCGAAGTTCTGCTGATGGTGGTGATCTACTTTCTGGTGAATTGCGGCAACTACGGATATCTTTTCTGGCTGCCCAGCGCCATTGAGCATACGCGAAAGATCAGCAATGTGCGAGTGGGATTTCTGTTTGCCGTGCCTTATGTGATCACGGCTATCGGGATGGTGCTGATTTCCAAGCGCTCGGATAAATATCGTGAGCGACGCGGCCATATTGCATTTGGCCTGGCCTGGGGCGGCGTGCTGCTGATGGCCAGCGTGCTGACCAGCGGTTCCACGCCGGTGCTCTCTTTTGGCTTGATCGCGGTGGTTGGCGCCGGCACTTACGGCATGCTCGGCCCTTTCTGGGCGATCCCGACTGAAACCTTGCCTGAAACCGTGGCGGGCTCTGCGATGGGATTGATCAATGCTCTGGGCAATCTCGGCGGCTTCTTCGGCCCCCTGGCTGTGGGCTACTTCAATCAGCGCACCGGCGGGTTTGTATATCCCTTCGCGCTGCTCAGCCTGGCCTTCCTTGCTGGCGCCGCTCTTTCCTTCTTCTTCCTTCCCCGGAAAAAGCTAGCCCTGTAAGCTTAGGGACCGCGCAAAAATAAGTTCACAATTGCGGCTTGATAGTGTAATTCCACTCGGGCAGTGTTTCATGAGGCTGAACGCGCAGGGAAGCGAGTTGTTCTGGCGTAGGCTTGACGCCGCAGGGGTAGTAGCGACGATC
>DATGKJ010000282.1:0-11974 GCA_035294685.1 Terriglobia bacterium
AAAGCTTCAAAAAAAGCGCCTCCTGATGGAGCAGCGGCAGTCCTTTCACCAACTCCTTCAGGTTTTCGACGGTCAGGTTGCCCAAGTCAGTTGAATCCTTCGCCTCTCCCAAAGATGAGCTTCCCTTCACAAAGAGAAACGCGCGAAGGTCGATCAGGAACTCACGCTCGGACTGGTGACCAAAGCTGCGGAGAACTTTGAAACCTTCGGCGCAGATCTCACCGAGCGCCTGTTGCCACAACTGAATCGGGTCAGGGCAAGCGGGCAAGTGAATGCGTGAAAGCTGAAGAACAATGGGCGTATAATCCTTAAGAAAAGCGCGCCACGCCTCCGGTTCGCCCGCCTCGCAGCCGCTTATAATTTTGTGAAAGGTAAGCAAGAGAGAATTCCTTATCGAAGTCGATCCAGAATGCGCCAGCCAGGATTGAGCAGGCGCAGCGCGGCGCTCTGAAAATCTTCAGCAGCCACGGTGAGCCGCGCAAAATAATTCTAACAGCGGCGGGCAAAACTGAATAGGACTCTACCTTCGTCGAAAAATTCCAGTGAAGGCAGGAGTGGGACTTACCCTAGAGAGGACAGAGCGCACAGAGAAAAAGCCTTTGTGATCTCTGTGTTCTCTGTGGTGGAAGATGTGGCTGCAAGGGGGTTATCGGCGTCCCGCTTGCCCGATGCTTTCCTGAAGGTGCAGCACAATTTTTTCAGCCGTATTATCGACGGCTTTCGCGAGCGGGGGAGGGTGATAGGGCTCGTGGATAATATCCTGCCAGATGGCTTTGCCATCCCGCCCGGTGAGGAAAACCTCCGAATGCACTTCTCTCAGGTGAAGGGAATCAAAACACGTTCCCTGCAGGATCGCGTCCGCCGAGTTGCGATTATCGACCACGCGAAAAGGTCCGTGCTTGCTCAGGTCTTCGCTGAGCCTGAGATTCAACTGATTGTCCATCATTCCAATGTAAACCGTTCTCACCCGCCGAAGCTTGCGGGCGTCCATAATGGTTGCAGTGAGAGGGCCGTTCAGTGAGGGAGCAGCGCCTAAGGTAGGTCTTCGTTGTTCAGGCTCTTTACCCAGCGTGGGACGCTGTTCCTGCTGCTGTTGCGGGGAGCTATCCTGGCTGGAGATCGCCGCTCCTGAGAAGAGCAAGCAAATCAGAAAGAAGCTCAGCCATCTCATCGCGGCCTCCGCGACGCTTAAGATGAACCTATTCTACCAGAAAATAGAGCGAGCGGCGTTTTTGCTGGCCTTGCGGAAATCGGGCCTCCAACGGTCCATGCCGGACATTTATTGGATCATCGTTCCGCCCGAATACAAATGGCGCTGCTGAACTTTCCAGACCTTTTGCTGGTCTTTCATGCGCTGGAGCTGCTCTTTCTGCTGCATTTTGAGATTGCGCATCTGCCACTTGTACTGGTGCTCAATGGCGAGCTTTTCGGCGCGCGGGATGTGCCGCCCCCGGAAAGACTTCTTCCATATCTTCTGAGTCATCTGAAGCTGCTTGCGTTCCAGCTTCTGCTGGCGCTTCAGCTCCTTAATTCCGGAGAAGGACTTTTGGGCCGCCCCCAGGATGCTTGCCCCGACCAACGTTGACAGGATGAGTCCCAGAAGAACTGATAAAGATTTATTCATCAAGCCTCGCTTTTTGAATCGATCACGACCGTCGCTTATCCGGACAAGAATCTTGCTCATCAGAAACAGCGCCGCAGCCCGCCTTGAACCCGCCAAGTTCTACGGTGAATCTTATTACGAAATCCCGCTTCCGCCAAGCGATAACGCGCAGACATCGGCGCCGCCCCTGATCGTAAGAGTCACCCCTCCCCGCGATCCGCCTTTATTGAATTTATCGACCGAGTCGGCATGCGAGATGAAGCAATTCTATTTATCAAAATGCGCTTCCTCATGCATTCAAAAGCCTCTCATTTCGTTGCTTTGCAACCTGCGCCTTCGACTCCCATCTCCGCCGTATTCGGGAATCATCCAATTCGCTACAATGGAGAGGAACCCCAACAGGAGGTTTTCAAGTTATGGCTGATATCCAATGGATTCGTGATGCAGATCAAGGACTTCAGATGGCAAAATCGCAAGGCAAAATGGCGCTGCTCGATTTCAGCGCCGCGCCGATGTGAGGGGGATGCGCTCGGCTGGATGCCGAGGTTTATACGCAAGCGCCGGTGCAAAACTTTATCGCGCAACATTTTATTCCCGTTAAAATCCACATCAAAGAAAAACCTCAGGACTTCCAAAGATTCAAGGCGGAATGGACTCCCACGCTGATTCTGGCCGAACCGGACGGAACAGAGCGCTTCCGTTTCTCCGGCTTTCTGCCAGCCGACGATTTTCTGGCAGAACTGCAATTGGGCCTGGGAAAGGCGGCTTTCAGCCGGGGTCAGTTTGAGGAGGCGAAGCGCGACTTTGACGCAGTTGCTAAGGATCACCCGCAAAGTGACTCCGCTCCGGAGGCCATTTACTGGGCTGGAGTCAGCGCTTACAAACAAAGCGGAAAACCTGATCCCCTCAAGCAGGCGGGCGAGGAATTGCGGAAGAAATATCCCGCAAGCGAGTGGGCCAAGAAATCTTCCGTGTGGTTGAACTGATTGCGGGAAACCGGATGGATTCCCACTTCCTGCTTTCGCGGGAACAAGCTACGCGGGAATGGCAGCGCCAACATCAACCCAGCGGTCACCCGAGGAATCCGCAGAACCGTCCTGGAGACACATTGAACCCCGGAAAGATTCCTGAGGGATTCGGGGTGCCCAGATGTAGCGTAACAACCTCGGCGAATACGTCTCGGAAATCCGCGGTCAGGGCAAGGTCACGATCCTGATTAAGTTGATCCGGTTTCAGGCCAGGCCACTGGCCGTATATTTTTCCTCCTTTCACCGGCCCGCCCATGGCGAACATGACGTTGGCATGGCCATGATCTGTGCCCCGATTGCCGTTTTCGCGGGCGGTGCGTCCAAATTCAGACATGGTAAGCACCACAACATCGGCCATCCGGTCGCCCATGTCCTGGTAGAAAGCCGCGAGAGAATCCCCGAACTCTTTCAGCAAGCCCGCCAGCCGCCCCTGGATGCCGCCTTCCTGCACGTGATGGTCCCACCCGCCGACATCCACGAAGGCTACTTCAAGTCCCACGTCGGACTTAATAAGCTGCGCGATTTCCTGCATGTGGCGCCCGAAGGGTCCCGGCGGGTAATTCGCTCCGTTTTCAGGAAGATAGTCATGGCTCTGGATTTGTTGCAGGGTCTGGGCTGCGCTGAACATTTCGCGCGCGGTGCTGCTCAATAAAGGATCGGATGTGGAGGCATAGAGGGCCTGAAAAGCGCTTTCGAGGCCGGCCATCTCAGGCCGGTCGGGGTTCACACGCAGGCGGAATGTTTTCAGATTGTCAATCGCCAGGGCTCGCGCAGCGCCCTGCAACGTGAGCGGCATTCGGGGCGCCGCAGCCACCGCGCGAAACGGAGTTGCGTCCGTTTCAGACGAGTATCGCAAATAGCGATTCAGCCAGCCGTCACGAGTGGACTTATCACCCGGTGTGGCCGTCTCCATATAATCCTGGGCGTCAAAGTGCGAACGGGTATTATCCGGCGAGCCGACGGCTTCAATCACCGCCAGATGCCTGGCGTCGAAAATGGGCTTCAGCGCGTCCAGCCGCGGGTGAAAGCCAAAAAAACCATCCAGATCAATGGCCGCCTCGTTCTTGTCGCCTCCGCCAGGCTTGGGAATGGCAATCGTGGGACGCATTTTGTAATAATCTTTTTCGCCATAAGGCACCACGATATTCAGTCCGTCCGCTGCCCCCCGCATGAAGATCGCCACCAGGATTTTCTTGTGCGAATTCAGGGCTGGCTTTTCAATGGCAAAAGCAGTCCGGCGAAGAAAACTGGGCACAAAGCCGACTCCAAAAAGGCTGAGGCCTGCTGACTTCAGAAAATAGCGTCGTGTGATTGCCATAGGTTTACTCCTTGAGGCCGTAGAGGATCGGTGAGAAGGCCGGAGGACTCGCTGTAGCGGCCCTGTCCCCAGCGTCGACGTACTGTCGCGGCGCTGTCCCCAGCGCCGACTCCGAAAAAGACCGGCGGTGCGGACACCGCCGCTACAGGAGCGGTTTTCGCCCGAACTCTGCAACCATCGCGCATTTTCCAGCCAGCGCCAGCCATTCCCATTCACATCTTCCTACCGCCGCTGGAATTCCGGCGAAGCGATCACCAGGCTGGCGAGCATGCGCGTTTCCTGACCGGGCTGGAATTCACCCCACTCCTGCGGATCGCTATTCGACAGCTTGTCAAGAATGGCGGACTCCGTGCGTGGCGAAAGGTCGCCGCCCATCAAAGACTGCGCCAGATCGTGCATCATAATGTGGGGAGAGCCTGCATCATGAAACGCATCCAGCGCCTGCCAGTTTACTTCGGTGCCGGGAATGCGCCCCAGGCAGAGAGAAATGGCAAAGTTCATGCGCGCAAGCAACGCGCCGGAATTGATCCAGGTGGCGGCCACGTCCTCATAGCCTGACGGCGGCTCGTACATAAAGGGCGGCTCGCCCATCTGAACCATCGCCTGGAGCAACGGAACGCCTCCATCCGTTTCAGCGCCCAGCGCCCGCAAGGTGCTGGCCACATACTCAAACGGCGATTTCACTTTAGCCTGATAGGCGCCCTGGGAATAGAACTCCGGGGAGGTCAGGATGGTCCGAAGCACGGAGCGGATATCCCCGCGTGTCTCCAGGAAAGTCTGCGCCGCGCGATTCACCAGATCGGGCGGCGGGGTATCCGCCACAAAGCGCTGGCAAAGCTCATAGGCAATGTGCTGAGCAGTGTAGGGACTGGCGGCAAGAATGTGGAGCACTTCCAGGCCGTCCTCCATGCCCTGCCCCGCCGGGATTTCATACCCCAGGACAACTTTCCTTCCGTAATCGTGCATGCGCGGGTTAAAGAAGAATCCCCCGCCCTGCCCCGGCCTCTGAATTGTCCAGCCGGTAAAGCAGCGCGCAACTTCCGTCACGTCTTTCTGCGTGTAATGCAGGCCGATGGTGTGGAGTTCCATCAGTTCGCGGCCATAGTTTTCGTTCAAGCCCCGCTTGTTCTTTCCGGCGTTCGCCTGCCGCAACTGGCCAAACCTTCCCGGACGCCCCAGGAATGGTCCGAAAGGACGAAAGCCGAGTGGGCGAATGGCGTTCGTCTCCCGATTCTCGTCCGGCGCAGCGCTCATCCAGTTATCGAGATAGAAGAGCATGGCGGGGCTTTCCGCCGTAGCCACCAGCAGATCCTCAAAGTTACCGAGAGCCCGCGGCCGGATGACGTGATTCTCAAACGAAGTCAGATACCAGCGATCCGCGCCTTTAGGCCAGTAGATGTTGAAATGATTCATCCAGAAGTGGACCATCACTTCCTGAAGCTGCCGCTGCCCGTAGACCGCCCGGAGGAGTTCTTCCTGCGCGAGTTGCATCAGGATAAAGCGCGGCCCTTGCGGAAGGTTATCGGGTTTGCGCATCGCGCCCGATTCCCCACCATCACTGGTCGCCGCGGAGGCAGACATCATCGACCCGGGAGCCGGCTTTGGACCAAAATAATGAAAGCCCGGACGGAGAGACTCCATGGCATTTTCCGGACTGCCGGATTGCATCGCGGATTGTGACTCCTGGAGAGCGGCCAGGCGCCTCTGCCGAAGCTCGGGTCGCCTGGCCTTTTGGGGTGGGGGAAAGTCTTCCGCCAGTTGGGTGGGCGTCATGGTGAGTGTTTCAAGATTCGCCAGCTTTGACTGAACCAGGGAATCATCAATCGACTGCGGATGAAGTTGCTGGTTCAGAAACGCCGCCACGCCCATCTTTTCGATGCGCTCCAAATCGCCGGGCCGGGGCCCAAAAGTAATGCGGCTCAAAAGGAGCAAAGCTTTTTGCTTTTCAGTTAATGGTTGCCGCCACGGGTCGGAATGAATCGTGCCAGCCTGCCGATCAGATCGACTGGGCGTTGTGCGGTCCGCGCCGCCGAGCGGCAGCGCAGCGAGCGTCATGGCCATGACGCCTGAGAGAAAAGCTGCCGCGATCCTGTTGATCACCTGCCGCATTGGCGAACCCGATGGCGCAGGAATCAGAGTTTGATCCTGCGCGTTGCGGAACTTCTGACAGGTTGCTGGAACCGTTTGGCGGCTTGATGTCGCCACGATAGATTAGAAATCTGTGGCGATGCCAGATCGCCGTGACGTTCCTTATTGGCGGCGCGAACCCCGCACAGCCCCCAATCAATTTGATAAAACACCGTTCAGGGGAAAAAGTTGCGCTCAGCCAAACGTCAATTCAGCCGTAGCGGCGGTGTCCCCACCGCGGTTGTTGCTGTAGCGCCGGTGTCCTCACCGGCGGTTTTCGGCTCTTTAATTCCCTTTTTACCAAGAAGGAAAGCCATAGGCAGGATGGTCGAAGGCGCCGTTAGCATGAAAAAGAACCAGCGCTGAGGACAGCGCCGCAGCGAGGCGGTTAGCAAACCAACAAGGGATGAATTTCGCCCTGATAAGGCCAATCCTGAGCCTTAATCACCAAACTTGCGCGCACTGGGTTCTCTCGAACGTAGAGCCATTTCTGTTCGTAGGACTCTTCGGACCCAGTACGTGGTCGAAAAATCCCTTCTGCCAGTGGGGCGGGGGAACATGTTTGCGCTTCAGTGCTTCGGCAAGCGCTCGCTTTAATCCCTTTACCCATTCCGACAGGGATGGCGCTGCCGGGGAGAATGCCGCAAATAAGTGCACGTGATCGGGCATGATCACGTAGCGCCCGACAAAGACCCGAAA
This sequence comes from Terriglobia bacterium, assembly GCA_035294685.1. Lineage (GTDB taxonomy): Bacteria > Acidobacteriota > Terriglobia > UBA7540 > UBA7540 > RH2-MAG17b. Next base: position 6,776 of record DATGKJ010000282.1, read on the forward strand.
GGCCTCGGCTCGATGGGCATATTGTTGCAGCGCTTCGTGAACTGCGGGGTCGGCAAGCGCCGCGCGGCGGTGGTATGTGCAAATCGTCAGGAAAAAGACGGGGCAGGAAGCATAAACCCACTGAAGGCGACGCAAACGCATGGCCCTATTCTACCCACACTGTCATGCTTTTGTAGCGGCGGTGTCCCCACCGCCGGCCTGATCATCAAAAAAGCCGCCGGTGAGGACACCGGCGCTACAGCAAGAACCGGCTATAATGTAAGCCTCGGAATGCTGGCAATGGTGGATCGCAGCACACCCCAGGAACAAACATGATTCTTCCTCTCACTCCTGTCCGGTTCAAACAACACGCGGCGCGAATTTTTGGGCGGAAGACTGGCATTGTCTGTGACGACCTGCGCCTGACCTACCAGGAATTCAACGAACGTTGCAACCGCCTTTCGGCCAGCCTTTTGCAGCTTGGCGTCAAACCGGGGGACCGCGTCGCCTTTCTCAGCTTTAACTGCCACCGGCTGCTCGAAGCCTACTATGGGATTCCGCAGATTTCGGCCATTCTTCTGCCCTTGAACATCCGACTGAGCGCGGAAGAAATCGCCTATATCCTGAAGGATTCGGCTCCGCGCCTGCTCTTCTTTGACCCGGAATTCACGCCTATTGTGGAAACTTTTCGGGCCGAGGGAAGCCCAGTCGAGAATTTCATTTGTCTTCATCAGCCGTGTCCGGCCTGGGCTTACCCGCTCACTTACGACGAACTGCTAAGCCGGACTGAGCAGCGCGAGTTTGATTTCAAGATGATCGATGAGAATGCTGTTGCCGAACTCTTCTATACCAGCGGCACCACGGCGCATCCCAAGGGCGTCATGCTGACGCATCGCAACCTTTATTTGCACGCCTTCTATGTAGCCAGCGCTCTGCGGCTGTCGGACGCGGACGTGGGCATTTATACCGTGCCGCTTTTCCACGTCAATTCCTGGGGCTCGCCCCACACGTTTACGCTGAGCGGCGGGCGGCACGTGATCCTGAAAAAATTTGATCCGCAAACTGCGCTGGAGCTGATTCATGGGGAGCGTGTCACCAAGTTGCAGATGGTGCCTGCGATGATCATCGCGCTCATCAATCATCCTTGTTTCTCGCGCTATGATCTTTCAAGCGTCCGGGAAGTGATGATCGGCGGAGCGCCTTCGAGCGCCGCTCTGATTCGCCAGGTGGAGCAGAAATTCCCCGGAGCAACCGTTGCCGGAGGTTACGGCCTGACTGAAACTTCTCCGGTGGTTAGCGTTGCCTATCTCAAGGATCATTTGAAAAATGAACCTGATGAGCTAAGCCTGCTTCGCAAAGCCACAGCGGGCTATCCGATTGCCGGAGCCGAAATCCGCGTGGTGGACGCCGGCGGGCATGACGTCCGCGCGGACGGGCGAGAAGTGGGCGAGGTTCTGATTCGCGGAGACGCCGTGATGGCAGGTTATTGGAATCACCCGGAAGAAACCGCACGCGCCCTGGCTGATGGCTGGCTTCACACCGGCGATCTTGGAACCATCGATGACGAAGGCTATGTTCTGATTGTGGACCGTATCAAGGATATGGTTCTAAGCGGCGGAGAAAACATTGCCACAGCGGAAATCGAGCGGGTTCTTTATGAACATCCCGCGGTCCTTGAGTGCGCAGTGATCGCCGTTCCGGATGAGCAATGGGGCGAAGTCGCCAAAGCCCTTGTCACGTTGCGCCCTGGCTGCCGCGCCAGCGAAGAAGAGATCATCGCGCACTGTCGCCAGCATCTTGCAGGGTTTAAGGTCCCGAAGTCGGTTGAGTTTCGAGAGTCGCTTCCCAAAGGCGGCACCGGGAAAATCCTGAAGCGCGTGCTCCGCGAACCCTACTGGGCAGGGCACGAGCGGCGCGTGCATTGAGATTCCATGCCGATTCCATCCACTCCATCCACTCTTCGCATTCTCGAAAACCAGCCGCTCAAGCCTTTCACCACGTTTAAAATCGGCGGCCCGGCGCGATATTTTGCCCACATTGGAAGCTGCCAGGAATTGCTCGAAGCCCTGAAGTTTGCGCGCTCGAAAGGTATCCCCGTTTTCGTATTGGGGGGCGGAAGCAATGTCCTGATCAGCGATGAGGGACTCGACGCGCTGGCGCTTCATCCCTCAAATGAAGGAATCTCCCTCGTTCACGAGAACGCCGAACGGATCGGAGTTTCCATCGAGGCAGCAGAGCCCTGGGATCGTTTTGTAGCTTGTGCGGTTCAGCGCAATTGGTGGGGCGTCGAAAATCTCTCGCATATCCCCGGCCAGACTGGAGCGGCCCTGGTTCAAAACATCGGCGCTTATGGACAACAGATCAGCGACGTTCTGGAAAGCGCCGAGGTCATAGACCTTGCAACCGGAGAGACTCAGACCCTCTTGAAAAAAGATCTCGGGCTGGCTTACCGCCGCAGCATCTTCAACACCACGCACAAGGGCCGATATTTTATTGCGCGAATCACGCTGAAACTCTCCAGGGAGCCACGCCGGAACCTTGCTTACTCCGATGTCAGGCTGTGGTTTGAAAAGCTGGGCGTACAGGAGCCTTCGCTCGACCATATCCGGCAGGCGATCATTGCCATTCGCGATCGAAAATTCCCTTTCCAGCGCGAGGAAAAAGGCGGAAATGCGGGATCTTTCTTCAAAAATCTGATCTTAAACGAGAAGGAGTACAAGGACTTGGAACATCGTTTCCAGGCTCATTGGAATGCGCAGACCCTGGAGCGGTTGCGCGCCATTCGTAATAAATTTCCAGAGTCTTCAGGAATCAAGATTCCCACCGCTTTCCTCATTGAAGTCTGCGGCCTGAAAGGGTTGCGCGTGGGTGGCGCGCAGGTGAATGAGGCCCAGCCGCTGGTGATTCTGAACCAGGGCGGAGCCACCGCCCGCGACGTGCTGACCCTGGCGCGGCGCATCCGGCAAACCATCTATGCGAAGATGAGGCTGAGGGTTGACATCGAACCGGAACTGGTCGGCTTCAGCCCTGAGACGCTCAATGAGTTTTTGGCTTTTGAATGAGTAAGGAAGTGTTAGAACCTTCGCGGCGGCGTCTGCTGGCGCGCATGGCGCTGGCCGGGGCCTGCCTTGGATTTCTCGTCGGCCTGCTTGAAGCCGCTCTGTTTTACTTTGTGCCTCGCGCCGCCGGGCTTCTGCATCCGGACGTGCGGTATGTCATCTGGTTTCTGACGCCGCTCGTTGACCTTCTCACCGGCACACTGCTGGGTCTTATCGCGGGCTCCATAGGCGCGCTTCTGAGCTTTTCCAATCCTGCGCGAACGGCTGTCATCGCCACCCTTGGCCTGGGATTCGTGGGCGCTTACATCATCTGGCTCTTGAATTGGTTTCGCATTGGAACCGGTCTGATATTTCCCCGCCAACTTGAAATCAGCACCGCAGTGTTCGGCTTTCTTGTGACCTTCGTCGTTGCGCTTCTGGCCTTCCGTGTGCGCTGGCGGCACGTCGGCGGCTTCTTTAAAGCCGAGTGGCCTTTCTCAATCAGCCGATGGGGCTGGACTACTTTTGTTATCGTTTTAATACTCGCTGGCGGCATTCTGTTCTTTGCCACCCACAAGCTCCAGCCAGGTTTTCTTGCCCGCGCCTCCGAGCACGGCGCAACAACCTCCAGCCATCCCAATATTGTTCTCATCACCCTTGATACCGTGCGCGCGGATCACCTTTCCTGCTATGGCTACCGCAGGCCGACTACGCCCCACCTGGACGGTTTCGCCGCGCGCGGGGTGTTGTTTGAGAATGTAGCGGCGTCTTCTTCCTGGACGTTGCCCTCTCTCGCTTCCGTTTTTACAGGCTTGCTTCCACATCAGCATGGCGCCGACTGGGCTGTGCCGCTGGATGACGAGTCATGGACACTGGCAAGAATTCTCCAATCCAAAGGCTATGAAACCGCGGGTTTCAACGCCAATCCTTTTTATGGGCTTGCCGGCTGGGGCCTTGATGAAGGCTTTGATGTGTATGACGACGACAGCTATACACTGCGACACAACCTGGCGGTCACCTTCGTGGGGCAATCCGCGCTGCGCTTCCTGTATGATCGCCTGATCCGCTATAACCGGTTTGACCGGCGCGACGCAGCCGATCTGAATGGCGATGTCGCTCGATGGTATCACTCGCGTGATCCGAGCCGGCCATTTTTCCTTTTCATCAATTACATGGACGCGCACCGGCCCTATCTTCCCCCTGCGCCCTACGATCATCGCTTTGGCAAAATCCCACGCCGTTTATTGGCGCGCCTGACCGCGCCGCTCCAGGACGGACATCCTCGCCATCCTTACACCCGTCAGGAACGGCAGGATTTGCTGAATGGCTACGATAATAGCCTGACTTATTTGGACGATCAGATCGGCAATCTGGTTCGAGTGATTCGCTCGCGGCCCGGCGGCGAGAATACCATCTTTATCGTTACCTCCGATCATGGCGAAGGCTTTGGCGAACACGGCACTTACGATCATGGCTGGAATCTTTATTCAGAAGTCCTGCGAGTCCCGCTCATCATTTGGGGGCAGGGTATCCCTGCCGGAATTCGCGTTTCCGATCTGGTCCCTAATCGGCGATTGTTTGCCACCGCCGTCGATCTGGCGCTGGGGCTGAAAGGACCCATAGCCCAGGCAAGTCTGGCTGGTTATTGGACGCATCACCACCCTTCACCTTCTCCCAACGGCCTGATTGTTTCAGAGCTTGTCACTCTCGGAAATGGGCGTGATCCTTCTTCTGTGAGCCTTCTCACGCCCGAGTGGCACTTCATTCAGAATTCTGATGGCAGCACGGAACTCTTCAATTGTCAGCGCGACCCCGCGGAAAAGGTGAATGCGGCTGCGAATCCGGAGATGCGCGAAGTTACAGACCATCTTAGGACGCTGCTTGAAGCGCGCATTGCCTATTCTGTACTTCCGTGGCGTTCACTTGCCTATCTCTCCTCTTTTGATAAGCCTGGGGCTAGTTTTATCCAGCAGATCACGGGTCAACACCCTAACCTTCCCTCTCTGGGACCTGCCATCGGCAGCGAGCAAGCCTACTTTTCACCCCGTCCTCCGTCACAACTGCTGCGCACTCATGAGGCTGACCAAGACCTCTTGCGCACTCTTCCCTATCATTAAGAGGCGTGGCCGGTCGGGTTGCGGCAACGGGCTGCTCTATGCTACGTTGACTTCTAGGATTTGCA
>DATGKJ010000283.1:0-9733 GCA_035294685.1 Terriglobia bacterium
GGGCTTTTTGTCAGAATGGAAGGATTCCCTGACAGCCAGCGCGCACTTCCGGGCGGCGTGAGGCCCGATGCCCGTTACATGAAGAGTCGGCATACAGTGGTCGCGCGCCTGATCGATTTCCCCTTTTGCTCGCAAACCGAAACCGGGGGTCTTCAACGCGCGCTTCAGCGCTCCAGCTTCTGCGCCTGTGGCCGCGAAGATATGAAGATCGGTCATCCCGGAAAATGTAACCTGCGCTGATGCGCCACGACCCGCTGCCCGCGTTTAGCTCTTCCTGTCTCAACAACAAGCAGCAATGCGCGAGCTTCGCCTATCGCTACTTTGCCATGCAGCCTTGCCAGGGGCAAGGAGGTGAAAAAAACCGCCAGAGCGCTGCGGGCGCACGCCGTGCGCCCCTACAACAGTCTTTTGACTGAAGTAGAACCGAGAGCCGAAGCCCATAGAAGGCAGCCACCTCCGAGCGCTTATCGGGAAAACATAAACCTCCTTTTATTATTAAAGAAATTTCTAATTCTTCCGATAGTTCAAGATAGGGTGGAAACTCAAGGGCCCAATTCGCAACAGCCTTCTGCGAACCCGCCAAATGCTAACCAGCGGCGAAGCACCCGACTGCTCATTTCAGTACCTATCGTGATCAGCGGAAAAAATGCGCGCGGCGAGGCTTTCCGAGAGGAAACCCGAACCATCTCGATCAGCCGGCAAGGGGCCAGCATTGCAACCGCTCAGCCAATGGCCGCCGGCGCAGAGATCACGATCGAGAACCCACCCTTGCATCTTGCTGTAAAAGCTCGGGTTATTCGGTTCTTTGAGAAATCATCTCAGGATGACTTGAATCAGATCGGCGTGGAACTGCTGGAAGCCAAGAACGTATGGGGAATTCAATACCCTCCCGGAGACTGGCAAAAAGCCCCAGTCCGTCCCCAAGCCCCATCAAAGACGAGCCTGGAAGCCACACGGCCTCCATCTCCGGCAGGGTCCGAGAAATCCTCGGGTTCGAATATTTCATACACTATCGATCTGCCTACCAAAACGGCAGACCTCAGGTCTGTTCCCCCTCCGCAACCGGAGACTTCTAAGCCGATGGGGCAAGTCGTCCTGCCCAATCTCGAGATCGAAGCCGAAAAGTTGTTGCGAGCAACAGGGATGAAGTTGGCCAAGCTGGCGGGGCAGATCGACGCCAAATTGCAGGCCAATCTGCACAACGCCCTCAGTCAACTGGAAGAGAAGGGTAAAGCCCTTTCTGCCTTGGACCTCGAAATCAACGGAGTCCTCGACCGCGCGAAAGAATCCAGCTCTCACCTTGAGGAGCTTCTTTCCAATCTCGACGCCGCCCGGCAACGTACACGTGAAGAGGTCGAACAAGCTCGGCAGTCTCTTCAGGAAATTACGGAGCAGTTGGTTAAAACGGCGGCAGAGGACGCAGCTAAGAGGGTGTCCCAAAACCTCGAATCCGCAACCTCTGAATTCGCGGTAGAGACGCAAAGGATGGCGCGAGAGCAAGTCCTGACCCTTGCCCAGGAATTCAAGCAGGAAATCCACGATTTCTTTCAAGCGTTAACCGCCGATCAACTTTCCTCCACGGCGCAACAGCTTCAGGCGCGGCAGGCCGAGATGATGGAGGAAACGCAAGGGCAGCTCGGCCAGATACTGCGAACCGGGCTTGAGAACTTTAAGAACGAGCTCCAGCAAGGCGCTCAGCAACTTCGAGAAAGCACGCTGGGCACCATTGCACAATCTTCCCAAGAACTGGATCGTCAAAAGGCAGCCTTAGACGAGCAAATCCAGCAAGGCATTCAACAAGCCGTTGCCTCGGCCATGGAAGGCTTCCAAGCCGAAATTTCCCAATCCGTCGAAAGTTTTCGTCAGGGCTTCGTTCAGGAACTTCAGCAGAACGCTCAGCAACTTCGGGACACCACGCTCGCCAGCATTACCCAGTCATCCCAGGAATTGGACCGCCAGAAAGCAGCACTAGACGAGCAAATCCAGCAAGGCATTCAACAAGCCGTTGCCTCGGCCATGGAAGGCTTCCAAGCCGAAATTTCGCAATCCGCCGAAAGTTTCCGCCAGGGCTTCGTTCAGGAACTCCAGCAAGGCGCTCAGCAACTCCGAGAAACCACACTGGCCAGCGTCGCTCAAGAACATGCTACCCAGTCTTCCCAAGAACTGGACCTCCAGAAAGCAGCGCTAGACGAGCAAATTCAGCAAGGCATCCAGCAAGCTGTCGCTTCAGCTTTGGAAGGCTTCCAAGCCGAAATTTCGCGATCCGCCGAAAGTTTTCGCCAAGGCTTCGTTCAGGAACTTCAGCAGAACGCCCAGCAACTTCAAGAAAGCACGCTCGCCAGCATTACCCAGTCATCCCAGGAATTGGACCGCCAGAAGGCAACGCTAGACGAACAAATCCAACAGGGCATCCAGCAAGCTGTCGCTTCCACCCTGGAAGGCTTCCAAGCCGAGATTTCGCAATCCGCCGAAAGTTTTCGCCAGGGCTTCGTTCACGAACTCCAGCAGAACGCGCAGCAACTTCGGGAAACCACACTAGCCGAGTCTTCTCAGGAACTGGATCGTCAAAAGGCAGCCTTAGACGAGCAAATCCAGCAGGGCATCCAACAAGCCGTTGCCTCAACCCTGGATGGCTTCCAAGCCGAAATTTCGCAATCCGCCGAAAGCTTCCGCCAAGGCTTCGTTCAGGAACTTCAGCAAGGCGCTCAGCAACTTCGTGACACCACGCTCGCCAGCATTACCCAGTCATCCCAGGAATTGGATCGCCAGAAAGCAGCACTAGACGAGCAAATCCAGCAAGGCATTCAACAAGCCATTGCCTCGGCCCTGGAAGGCTTCCGAGCCGAGATTTCGCAATCTGCTGAAAGCTTCCGCCAGAGCTTTGTTCAGCAACTCCAGCAAGGCACTCAGCAACTTCGTGACACCACACTCGCCAGCATTACCGAGTCTTCTCAAGAACTGGACCGTCAAAAGACAGCCTTAGATCAGCAAATCCAACAGGGCATTCAGCAAGCTGTCGCTTCCACCCTGGAAGGATTCCGAGCTGAGATTTCCCAATCCGCTGAAAGCTTCCATCAGAGCTTCGTTCAGCAACTCCAGCAAACCGCTCAGCAGCTTCGTGACACCACGCTCGCCAGCATTACCCAGTCATCCCAGGAATTGGATCGCCAGAAAGCAGCACTAGATGAGCAAATCCAGCAAGGCATTCAACAAGCCGTTGCCTCGGCCCTGGAAGGCTTCCAAGCCGAGATTTCCCAATCCGCTGAAAGCTTCCGCCAGAGCTTTGTTCAGCAACTCCAGCAGGGCGCTCAGCAGTTTCGAGAAACCACGCTTTCGAGCATTGCCCAAGAGTGCGCCGCGCGAGCCTCTCTGGAGTTGGACCGTCAAAAGGCAGAGACTCACGAAGAAATCAAAGAGCAGGCGCAAAGGATCACTCGCTCAGCTCTGGATGGATTTCAGACGCAACTTCAGCAGTCTTCTGAAAGCCTCCGGGAGTCTGCAACCTCAACCATCGTCCAGCAGGGCACGGCCAGAGCCATTGCGGAAATCCAGTCCCGGCAAGAGGAGCTTATTGAGCAGGCCAAAAATCAGTTCCAGCTTGTTTTGCGTTCCAGTCTCCAGGGATTACAGGCGGAGATCAACCAGGTTGAGCAGGGCTTCCGGGATTTCATCCTTCCGGCCCTTACCCAGGAGTGTATCGCCAAGTCCACCGCCGCTCTTCAATCCGAGGAATCAGCGGTGGTCGAAAGGATTCAGCGTCAGGCTGATCTGATTCTGCACTCGACCACTGAAAGTTGCCAGGCAGAATCGGAACGGGTCGCCAAGGCGCTTCGAGAATCGACGCTTCCAAAGCTTGCCGAGGAATGCGCGGCCCGGACGGCTCAAGCTCTTCAAGCCGCCCAGCGCGACGTGGTAAACCTAGCGACGGGGCAAATGAAGAATGCCTCGCAATCGACGCTGGAAAGCTTCCGCCATGAATTACGGACCACTCAACGGCAGTTTAAAGACGAAGCCCAAGCCCTCTTAAAACTTCCGACGGAACAGATCAACCAGCATGCCAAGGACACTCTGGAGATCACGCGTGGAGAGCTTGCCAGCCTTCGCAGCGGCTCAATCGATGAAGCCCACTCTCAGCTTGCGGCCATCACGCGCGGGACGCTCGAATCCATCACGGCGGAAGCCAAAGCCATCGCCGAAGAATATCGCGCTCAGCTTCGGGATACGTTTGACTCGTTTAAGGAGAAAGGCGTCACGACGATGGAGGGATACATTCGGGAGGCTGTCGAACGGAGCCGGGAGTCCCTTCTGCGGCAGCTTCAGTCAGATGCTGAGGACCTTACCACCATTGCCGTCACCCAATTCCGCAACAAAGCCGATGAAGCTATCCGAGAGGCAACTGAAGCCGTCAACAAGCAGGTGGGCTCCGCTGCCTTTGTGGTGAAGGATTGGCTGGATCAGGCCAATCAACGCCTGGATGCAAACCTGGCGAGACTGGAGACCCGCTCCGATACGGCTTTGGAGGCCATCGAAAACCGCTCGCGGGACGTTTCCCGCGGGATTTTGGAGAAGCTCCAGCGAGAATCTGAAGTGCTCATTGAAGATCTTCGATCCAGGATCGGAAGCGCCGCTGAGGCCCTGGCATTCAAAACCCACAGGTCCTCGGATCTGCCCACTGAAAAGTCTCTCGAGACCCCGTCTGAACAACCCCGCAAGACGCCAGCCCGATCCTCCAAATGAATCTCCAAGGTCCGTTCATATTGACTCGGAACGGTCAAATAGTGTGAACTGATAGTCTTTCGGGGTAACGAGAATTTAACCCATTGGCTGAAAGGCCCTATGAGTATTGAGAGGCGCCGCTCTGATCGGCTGATGTTGACCATCCCCTTGCGCGTCATTGGGACAGATGAGTATGGGGAGACCTTTGAATGCGAAGCGCAGACGATTGACGTGAATCGTCATGGAGCGCGAATTCGGATTTCCCGCCTTTTGCACAGCGGGGAGCAGGTTCGCATCATCAACAAGGTGAACCACCGCGAAGCGACCTTCCGCGTTGCCGGCCCCTTGATTCCCCTTACGGAAAAGGGCGGTGAGTTTGGCGTTCTGGGGCCGATCTCTTCCCGGATGCAGACGGAATCGACCTGTGGGCTGGAATGTCTGGATCCCGACGTTGACCTTTGGGGCATTCGATTCCCGGCAGCATCCACTCAGCAGGATTCCGCCCCCAAAGCCTTATTGGCGTGCCGACAGTGCGGAGAGACCGAATTAATTCGCCTGTCTCTGGTTGAAGTGGATGTGCTTGAGTCATCCGGCATCCTTCAGCGGCATTGCCCCAAGTGCGACGCGGTGACTCCGTGGGGCTACGCGGAAAGTGAATTGTCAGGGAAATCCTCGGCGTCCGGCGCAGAAGGAGATCAAGCCGTTGCATCGACCGATTCGGCATCGCCTCGGGAAAAGCGACGGCACCGCCGCGCCGTGTTGCAGCTTCCAACGTTGGTCAGGGATTACTTCGGCGGGGTCGAGATTACGAAAAGTGAGAATGTTTCCAAAGGCGGCATCTGCTTTGCCAGCGAAAAGAACTATCAGTTAGGCGAGGGTGTGATGGTGGCCTGCCCCTACGACAAGGCCGGTCAGAACATCGAAGTGCCCGCGCAGATTGTCAGCCGCAGAGAAATCGAGGGAACCTACCGGAAGATTTACGGCCTTCGCTATAAAGGCAAGCACTATTGATCCTGCCGCGGAAATTGCCGAACGAAGCTCCAGCGCTTTTTATCTCTCGCCGCTCACCTGACGCCGCCCATGATGTTTTCAAAACGGACGAACTGGTTGCTTCAGCCCAATGAGCTGACCAAGGTTTATCGGGCGCGCAGAGAGCAAGGCCTGCCCATTTTGGACCTCACGGAATCGAATCCCACTCAATGCAGCTTCCAATATGACGCGCATCAAATTCTGAATGCTCTCGGCGATTCCCGAGCGCTCATTTATGAGCCTGACCCACGCGGATTGTTATCCGCCCGCCGCGCTGTGGCCGAATATTACGCCGAACGCGGCGTTCATCTCGATCCCAGACAAATCTTTCTCACAGCGAGCACCAGCGAAGCTTATTCCTTCACTTTCCGCCTCCTGGCAGATGCAGGAGATAGCCTCCTTGTGCCACGCCCCAGCTATCCGCTTTTTGATTTCCTTACCCGCCTGAACGATCTGGAATTGATCGACTATCCCCTGGTCTACGACGGACACTGGCAAATCGATCGCGCCGCCCTGCTGAGCAGGATCACGCCCAGAACCCGCGCTTTGCTGGTGGTCCATCCCAACAATCCGACCGGCTCTTTCATCTCGCCCGAAGAAACCAACCTTTTAATCGCATGCTGCCAGGAGCATTCCCTGGCTCTCATTGCGGATGAGGTTTTTTCGGACTATGCGCATGGCTCAACGCCAGGTTTCCAACAGTACAGTTTCGCCCAGGAAGCGCGCGTTCTGACTTTCACCTTGAGCGGCCTCTCAAAAATCTCCGCTTTGCCGCAAATGAAGTGCGCCTGGGTGGTTGTGAATGGGCCGGAGGCGCTCCGGCGGGAGGGTCTGGACCGCATGGAAGTGATCGCCGACACATTTCTTTCCCTCAGCGCTCCCGTCGCATGCGCCTTGCCTCAGTTGCTGGAGATTCGCCATCAAATGCAACCGCAAATTCTTCGCCGCATTAACTCGAATCGGGAATATCTTGATTCGCAGATTGGCTCCTATTCCGAGGTCTGCCGTCTCAAAACCGAGGGAGGTTGGTATGCCATTTTGCGAGTGCCGGCCATCCACTCGGATGAAGAGTGGGCGTTGCGCTTGCTCCAGGAAGATGGCGTTCTGGTTCATCCCGGGCATTTTTATGATTTCTCAAGCGAAGGCTATCTGGTGGTAAGTCTCTTGCCCACACCGGAGATTTTTGCAGAAGGCGTCCGCAAGCTGCTTGCCCGGATTGCAAGTGATTCCAGGTAGCCGCGTTGATGCTTTTTCAACCGTGGGCTTTTAATCGGCGAGAGGCCCACGGTTAATTCAATTCGTCGCCATAATCACAATTGGCGAATCATCTCGTCCATGAAGGGTATCTTTGTAATAGGCTCTCAAGGAGACCTGCATGTCGTTCATGAACTGGCTGTTGGGAAGGCCCCTGCGGACTTCGGAGGAACGGGGCGAAAAGCTCGGAGCGAGCGCCGGCATTCCCATTTTTGGTCTTGATGCGCTCAGCTCGGCGGCCTACGGCCCTGAAGCCGCCCTGACGTTGCTGATTCCGCTGGGCGCCGCCGGCGATTCCTACATCATTCCCATCAGCGCCAGCATCATTGTGCTCCTCCTGATCGTTTTCTTTTCCTACCGCCAGACGATTGAGGCTTACCCTACAGGCGGCGGTTCCTACACTGTGGCGCGGGAGAATCTTGGGCTTTCGGCTGGCCTGCTGGCGGCCGCCGCGCTGATGATTGACTACACCCTGACAGCCGCCGTGGGCATCTCCGCTGGCGTCGGGGCGATGGTCTCAGCCATCCCGTCGCTTCAGCCTCACACCCTCGCCTTTTGTCTGGCCATCCTGCTGATCATCACTCTGGTTAACCTGCGCGGTGTGCGTGAAACCGGAACGGTTTTCATGATTCCCACCTATCTCTTCATCGGTACGATGCTCGCAACGCTCGGCCTGGGCCTTATGAAAGCTCTGCTGGCCGGAGGGCATCCAAAACCCGTTGTGGCTCCGCCGCCTCTGCACGGAGTCGCGGAAGCGGCGAGCGCATTCCTTTTGCTCAAAGCTTTTTCCAGCGGGTGCACGGCGATGACCGGCGTGGAGGCCGTGAGCAACGGGGTGAGGGCCTTTCGGGAGCCTGTGGTAAAGACTGCGCAGCGAACGCTCACCTCGATTATTGTCCTCCTTGCCGTGTTTCTCGCCGGGATCGCTTATCTGGCGCACGCCTACCACATCGGCGCGACCGAACCCGGAAAGTCTGGCTATGAAAGCGTGCTCTCGCAACTCACCGCCGCCGTGGCGGGACGCAATGCATTCTATTACGTGACGATCGCTTCCATCCTCATCGTTCTCGCTCTCTCCGCCAACACCGCCTTTGCCGACTTCCCCCGGCTTTGCCGCATGGTGGCGCAGGACGGCTATCTTCCCCTGCCATTCGCCACGCGGGGCAGAAGGCTGGTTTATACGCAAGGCATTCTGGTGCTCGCCATTCTCTGCGGATTTCTTCTGATCCTGTTTGGGGGCGTCACCGATCGTCTTATCCCTCTTTACGCCGTCGGAGCGTTTCTGGCTTTCACCCTTTCGCAGACCGGGATGGTGGCGCACTGGAAAAAGGTTCGAGGCCGCAAGTCCCGGCACAGCATGCTGGTGAACGGCGTGGGCGCCATCGCCACGGCCACCACCGTGGTGGTGGTGACCGTGACAAAATTCACCGAAGGCGCGTGGGTCACGACGCTGCTGATTCCAGGCATCATCATCCTGATGTTCGCCGTTCGGCGCCATTACGACCGGGTTGCAACCGAAGTCGCCTGCCCTGAGCCGCTCCACTTGACCGAACTCAAGCCGCCGATTGTTTTGATGCCTGTGCTGGGCTGGAACAAAATCACGGAAAAGGGGCTTCAGTTTGCTCTCACTCTTTCTCCGGATGTCGAAGTCATTCACGTGGCCACCGATGAGAAGACTGACGCGCTGCGCCGCGACTGGGCCAAGTTTGTCGAAAAGCCTGCGGGCGACGCAGGATGCCCTTGCCCGCGTCTTGTGGTTCTTCGCTCGCCGTATCGCTTCATCATCACGCCCATCGTGGATTACGTGGTTGAACTGGAAAAGAAGAATCCAGACCGCCAGATTGCCGTACTGGTGCCGGAACTGGTGGAACAACACTGGTATCAATATTTTCTTCATAACCAACGCGCCAAATTGCTGAAGGCCATGCTGCTCCTGAAGGGAGAGCGCCGATTGGTGTTGATCAGCATCCCGTGGTATCTCGAACCGCATGATCACCCTGAGTAACAATTCCTCCAAAGATCCACTTATTGGACTTCTGAGCAAGCCGATTCAATCGAAACAGAAAAGGGGGTACGCGCGATGCCGTGTAGGATCGGCGCATCAACCTTCCCTGACGAACCATTTTTCACAGCGCGCCAGAGCCGCAACCAGAGTGGCACGGCCGTCTCGGCCGTGGGCACCAACCTGTCATCCCGAGGAACCCGTAGCGCAGACCGCCGCCGTTGCGGTCTGCGGCCTGTGCGATATCAGCCGCGATTTCGTAGCGCAGACCGCCGTCTTTGGCGGATGCGGTTTTTCCTCATCCACAGACCAAAAGACGCAGACCACAAACCCGGCGGTCCGCGCTACGAACTTCCCGATACAGATCGTGCGACTGAAAAGACGCGGACCGCAGAAGCGGCGGTCCGCGCTACCCTCAGAATGGAGGGCATCCCCAAAGTGCAGCGTAACAAGATAGGATGAGACCAACGAGACGCTTTTTGTAGAGCCCCGATTCTCGCGCTTTTTATGCTTTCTGGGGGCTAACGGGGGGTTGCCTGAAGGTCGGAACTGACAGGAGCGCTGGCCATTACCATGAGGCCGCGCTGGAAGGTTTGGAGGTGCTCGCGCATGGCCACGCGCGCTTTTCGAGGATTGCGCTGCTTTAAGGCTTCGAGGATTTCTCGGTGCTGCGCGTAGGCGAGTTCGCGGGCGCCGGGCACTTTCTGGCTCTTCATCACCACCTCGCGCAGA
>DATGKJ010000284.1:0-2023 GCA_035294685.1 Terriglobia bacterium
CGAATCTCCGGCTTCCTCGGTTTGGAGGTGATTCCGACTCTTTGAATTTGTCTGGAGTTCATTTAGAGACGTACGGCTGACATTGGAGATTTTTTGGGAATGCTCCTTCGTGAATCTGCATTGTGCCAAATCTACGATGGTTTTCCAATGGCAAAGTGCAGTTGGTCTTCCCGCAAGCTGGCATTAAAATGGTTATGAAGCGAATATTCGGTTTGAATTACGGGTCTGCGGCCCACCCATTGATGCAAAAAGTCGCCATCGATATGATCCCCGCAAAAGTGGGGTCTAGCGCGTGGATTCCCGGCTTCGCGGGAATGACTGGCATGGGTGATTTTCGAGGAGCCGAAGGCGAGGGAGGATCTCCGTATGGGCTTGATTGTGCAAATACAGAGATTCTTCACTACCGCTCAGAATGACAAACGAAAAGCTCACGACATCCACAATCCCCATCGAGCTTCGCAACGTTTCCATCTCGTTTGGCGAAAAGCAGGTGCTTTCGGACATTTCCTTGCAACTGGGGTGCGGTGAAACTCTCATTTTGCTGGGCGTCACCGGCAGCGGAAAATCAGTCCTCCTAAAGCTGATCGCGGGACTCCTGAAACCTGATTCAGGCGAGATTCTGATTCAGGGTCAGAATATCGTGCCGCTTCCGGAGAGCCGGCTTAATCCTTTTCGGAAGCTGATGGGTGTTGTGTTTCAAGAAGGCGCGCTCTTTGATTCCCTTTCCGTTTATGAAAACGTCGCTTATCCGTTGCGCGAGGCGGGCAAGACCGACGAGGACGAGATCGAGCAAGCTGTCCGGCAGGTGCTGAGCTTTGTGGAGATGGAAGAGGCGATTGATAAGATGCCGGCCCAGCTTTCCGGCGGCATGCGACGAAGGGTTTCTATCGCTCGCGCCATTGTGAGTCAGCCGTCGATCATGCTTTATGATTCTCCGACGGCGGGGCTCGATCCGGTAACCGCCAACACTATTAACATCCTGATTGCCAAGCTTCGCGATATTCAACGCGTTTCGTCTATCCTGGTCACGCAACGAGTCCAGGATGCTTTTTACTTGAGCACCTACGTTTATTCCCCTGAGCGCCACGAGCTGGTTCCCGCTAATTCCGATGGCCGCACGAGGCCTTCCACACGCTTCATGGTGTTGCGGGATTCGCAAATCTATTTTCTAGGAACGCGCGAAGACCTGATGCGCCTGAAAGATCCCTATCTGGTGAGATTTGTTTCCTGAGTGTCGCCGAGCGTGATGGAGGTGATGGGCAAACCTGCGGGGGCGCGAAAGTCTGAATCCAAAGCGCATGGGCCGCCAGCACGGGCTATTTAGCTCGAACCTGATTCTGGCTTTCGATTACAATGATCTTTCTGGACGAAAGCATCCTTGACGCTTACGGAGGGCTACAACGCTATGCCTCAACGTAAAGAACTCACATGGGGACAGCTTCGGGTTGGATTGATGGTGGGAATTGCCTTGCTCATTTTCGTGATCGGCATCTTCTTTATCAGCGGGCAGGTGGGCTTTATGCGCGGCAGCTACATTCTGACCGCCTACTTTCCCGAGGCTGATGGCCTGCGGGATGGCGCGCAGGTGCAGTTGGCGGGTGTGCCGGTTGGCAGCGTCAGCAGAGTTCGGCTCTCTTCCTCGCAGGACCCCAATCGCGCCGTGGAAGTGGTGATGAAGGTCTCGAACCGCTTCAAGGGCGATATCCGAACCAATTCAGTGGCGACCATTCAGACGGCCGGTCTTCTGGGCGAGAGCTATGTGGATATCAGCCGCGGCAGCGCGAGTCAGCCGTCCTTGCACCCGGGCGGCGAAGTAAAAACCCAGGAGCAACCTGACATCAAGGATGTGGTCAAAAACGCGAACGACGTGCTCTCAAATCTGACCACCCTGAGCGCCAAGCTCAACGATATTACCAATCAAATCCAGGGCGGGCGCGGAACGATCGGGAAGTTCATTTACGATGCCGCGCTCTACAACCGCCTAGATGACACGGTCACGAAACTGCAAAACGTCGCTGACCAG
>DATGKJ010000285.1:0-13702 GCA_035294685.1 Terriglobia bacterium
CGGTCAATCCTCTCGGAGGTAAAACCACTGACCGGAGAGCCGGATGCGGGAAATCCGCCCGTCCGGTTCGGAGGGAGGGGGAGCAGCTAACCCGCTCTCCCTACCCCTATCAGCAAAGAGTGTCACTATAATTTGTAATCCTCAATAAATCCGGCTTGCATCACGTGGCAAGGCCATCCTGGCCGTGGCGGTTCAACGCTTCACGGGCGAGACGCCCGTGTCACACGGCAAACTGGGACACTACCGTTTGGTCAATAACCTTTACACGGTATGGATTGAGCCGGTAAACTAGGGAGTCACGATTCTTGAGGCCACCCTCTGTAAATACAGAGACTCTTCCCCTTCGCGGAGTCTACCCTGCGCGAAGCCGAGGGGTTCAGCATCACAATGAAAGACTGTAAGGGGCTTTTCAGTAAACGGTCGAAGCTGTAAAGCGTTTATCATGGGCTGTTCCATCGACAACTCGCAAAAAACAACTCCACCGGCTTCATCCTTCAGGCTTTCCCAGAAGCTTTCCGACTACTGGAAGTTAACCAAGCCCGAAGTCAATTTTCTGGTGGTGATGAGCGCGCTGGCCGGCTTTTATCTGGGCGCTTCCGGCCCTGTGCATTTCAAGCTGCTGTTCAACACCCTGCTGGGCACATTGCTGGTGGCGAGCGGCACGGCCACCTTGAATGAGTATCTGGAACGAGCCCACGATGCCCGCATGCGGCGCACTTCCAATCGGCCTCTGCCGGCGGGAAGGCTCACCGCGCGCGAGGCGTTGATCTTTGGGCTTCTGCTCTCGGCGGCTGGCGGCATTTACCTGGCCTGGACTGCCAATGCGCTGGCGAGCTTCCTGGCGATCCTGACTCTGGTATCCTACCTGGCGCTTTACACTCCGCTTAAGAGAAAAACTCCGTTCTGCACGCTGGTGGGCGCAGTTCCGGGCGCCATGCCTCCGCTGATTGGCTGGGCGGCGGCGAGCGGCAGCCTCTCCTTTGGCGCCTGGGTGCTCTTCTTCATGCTGTTTCTCTGGCAATTTCCGCACTTCACCGCCATCGCCTGGATGTACCGCCACGATTACTCGCGCGCGGGATACCTGATGCTTCCCCCTGCCGATCACGAAGGGAGATTCATGGCGACGCAGGTGGTGGGTTTTTCGCTTCTGCTCATCCCGATCAGCATTATTCCGGCGTTAACCGGACACACGGGTCAGGTTTATCTTTTTGGAGCCTTGATCCTGGGAATTCTGTTCGTTTACTGCGGCGTTCGGCTTGCCATCTCCCGATCCAATTCGGTAGCGCGCCGCGTTCTGCTGGCGTCCGTCATTTACTTGCCGCTGGTTTACGCTCTCATGATGCTGGATAAGCTGCCGGTTTACTGACGCCATTTCAAGTGACGACCTCGATTGATATTTCCTGCGATTGATCTCCCCACCCTCGACGCAACCCTGAATGGAACCAGCGCGATTCTCCTGACGCTGGGTTATGTTTCCATTCGCAGAAAGAAAATTCGCGCCCACCAATGCTGCATGCTGGCGGCTTTTGCAACCTCGTGCACCTTTCTCGTCTGTTATCTCTGGTATCACGCGCATCACGGCGTGATCCATTTCACAGGCCGGGGGGCGGTCCGGACTTTTTATCTGATGCTGCTGGGGAGCCACAGCGTTCTGGCGGCGGCTATCGTTCCCCTGGCGCTGATCACTCTCTATCGCGCGCTGCGGGGATGGTTTGGCCGCCACAGGAAGATCGCCCGATGGACGCTGCCCATCTGGCTCTATGTTTCCGTCACCGGCGTGGTGGTCTACTGGATGCTCTATCACCTTTATCCATCCCACTGAAAAGGCCGATGGTATGTCCTTGGCGGAGATGGGGCCAGGTGGATTCCCGCTTACGCGGGAATGGCGGGTACGGTGATTTTCGATGGAGCCGAAAAACAGTGAAAAGTGACGAGTGATGAGTGATGAGCAAAAAATCAATCCGAGGTTCTGGTTGCTTTTACTCATCACTTTTCACTTATAACTGCTGTTGAGATGTTTCGCGGAGTTTGCTTTGATCCGAAATGCGGGGATTCTTCGCTTCGCTGTGCTTCGCTCAGAATGACAAGGGGGAAAATTCAAAATGACAGGCGGAGGTTCAGTTATGCCAGATTGGCAGAAAGCCGTTGAAAAGCTTTGAAGATTTCTTCTTCCTGCTCCGGGTCTAAAACCGTGCGCAGATCGAGCACAAGCCGATCTTCTTCGATTCGAGCGATGATGGGCGGTCTGTTTTCTCTCAGCGCGGTTGTTAGTTCCTGAGCTGTCCGCGTGATGTGAGTCACCGCAATCAAGCGGGTGGGGATAGACTGGCCGGGCGTTGACCCGCCTCCGGCTGCGGACTCGCCGTCTTGCAGGCTGATGGAAAACCCGTCCAGCGCGCGCAGCCGCTCCCCAAGCTGGCGCGCTCGCTCAGCAATCTCTTCGACTGGCGCGCGGATCATGCGTTGGGTGGGGATGGCCGTGTAGTCTTCGCGCAGATAAAGGGCGATGGTGGCTTCGATCGCCGCGATGGTAAGCTTATCCACGCGAAGCGCCCGGAAGAGAGGATTCTTCCGAATCCGACTCAGGAGATCCCGTTGCCCCAGCAAAATGCCGGCCTGCGGCCCCCCCAGAAGTTTATCGCCGCTGAAGGTGACTATGTTCACGCCGGCCTTCAGGCTCTCGCTCACTACGGACTCCTCCCGCAATCCAAAAGGCGCAAGATCAACCAGGCAGCCGCTGCCGAGGTCTTCCATCAAAGGCAGGTTGTGTTTTCTGGCCAGATCAACCAGTTCGCGGAGCGCTGGCCGCTCAGTGAAGCCCGTGATGCGAAAGTTGCTGGGGTGGACGCGGAGCAGCAGGCGAGTACGCTCGTTGATAGCGGCTGCATAATCGGAGACTCGTGTCCGGTTGGTCGTCCCCACTTCGCGCAGCGCCGCCCCGCTTTTGGCGCAGATATCAGGAATGCGGAACGAGCCGCCAATTTCCACCAGTTCGCCTCGGGAAACGATCACTTCAGCGCCCTCGGCCAGCGTGTTGAGCGCCAAAAAAACCGCGGCGGCATTGTTGTTCACTACAAGAGCCGTCTCCGTGCCAAGCAACTGGGAAAACAGGCGAGCCGTGTGCGCATCGCGCTTGCCGCGCTCACCGAGTTCAAGGTCATATTCCAGATTGGAGTATTCCGTGGCGACTTCGGCCACGTGCGCAAGGGCTTCGCGGGCTAGAGGGGCGCGGCCCAGATTGGTGTGCAGGATCACGCCCGTGGCGTTGATGACGGGACGCAGGGAAGGCTCAGCGGCGGCTTCCGCCGCGGCCAGAATCTTCTTTTCGATGGATTCCAGCGTGATGGCGGTTCTGGAATCTTCTTTGACCTTTTCCCGCAGGTTCTCGAGCACTGCCCGCGTCGCATTCACCACCTGTTGTCTTCCAAGTCGCTTTGCAAGCTCCTGGAGCGACCCGCGATTGAGCAATGCTTCAACGGCCGGAATGCGGCGGAGCAACGTTGTAATACGGTCCGATTCAGTGGGCGTCTCCATGGCTTAAGTCTACCCCAGTGGGTTGGCAGGCGGAAAGCAGGCCACGCGCCGCTCGAGAACCGAACGCCTGCGGGTAGTGACAACGCAAGCTGTAGCGGCGCTGTCCCCAGCGCCGAAAAGCCGCCGGTGAGAGCCTGTCCTGAGCGGAGCGAAGGAACACCGGCGCTATAGAGATGTTGTCACTATAATTTGTAACTCTCAGCAAATCCGGCTTGCATCACGCCGCACGGCCAGCTTGGCCGTGACGGTTCAACGCTTCACGGGCAAGATGCCCGCGCCACCCGGCATACTGGGACACTACACGCTTGCGCAAATCTTCATGCCGCCACAAGCATAGTGATAGTATTGGACTTAGGGCGATGCGCCATCGCCGCTACATTTACAAGCAGACTGTTTCAGCAACCCGTGAAGCGGTTGCTCTTCTTGCCCCCGCGCCTGTGCCGCATCGCTTGTTTTAGTAA
Source organism: Terriglobia bacterium (assembly GCA_035294685.1). GTDB lineage: Bacteria > Acidobacteriota > Terriglobia > UBA7540 > UBA7540 > RH2-MAG17b. The sequence goes on from DATGKJ010000285.1 coordinate 3,996, forward strand.
TTTACTGTTTATATAATGCGTCCAGCAAGACATGAAACCTTCTAATCAACTCCAGCAGTGGCTTTCCTGGATCATCAAGATTCGGTTTGTTATCATCACTTTTGTTTTTGCCATCGATTTTTCCCTTCGGCAGTTGCTCGGCCAGCCTGCAAGCGCGACCTACATCAAGCCTTTCGCGATGGTCATTGTTTTGTGGTATGTGCTGGGCCTCTTTTATCTGATATACAACCAACTCAGCCGCGACCTTCTGCTTCAGGCCTACGTCCAGATTTGCGGAGACATCATCCTGATCACCGCGATTGTCCATATCACCGGCAACCTGGACAGCAATTATATTCCCCTCTACTTTCTGGTTGTCATCATGGCCAGCATTGCGTTGCCACGGTCGCAGGCGTTTCTGATCGCCGCCTTCAGCTTCATCTGCCTGGGATCGGTCCTGGAGTTAAGTTATTTATCCAGCATCTACCCGCGCTTTGCAGAGCAGCATCCCATCTTGGCGCGCCTGGTCACTCCCAGCACGATGGAGGTTGATCCGGGCACCTTTGAATTCAAGCTGTTGGCCAGCCTCTTCGGATTTTTCGCCGTCGCATACCTCTCCAGCTATCTTGCCGAGAGCCTGCGCCGAACCGGCCAGGAGTTGCGCGACAAAACCGGGGAGGTGGCAAGCCTTCAGGCGCTGAACGAAAACATTATTAACAGCATGCGCGGCGGCCTGATCACGACAGACCTTTCAGGGAAAATTTTGGTGGTGAATCCGGCAGGCGCCGCGATTCTCGGTCGCACGGCGGAGGAGCTTCGCGGTCAGCCGATTGGGACGATTCTTGAAGCGGGGACCATCACCCGCGAAGACGTTTCGGAAACAAGTCTTGCCTACATGCGCCGGGAAATCAGTTACCGCCAACCGCGAGGAGATGAACGTATTCTTGGCATTTCCGCCTCACCCCTGAGCGTGGCAGAGCAGGGGGCGGTGGGTTACATCTACACTTTTCAGGATTTAACGGAGGAAAAACGACGGGAAGCTGAGGATAAGCTCAAGGATCGCATGGCGACGATTGGGCGCATGGCCTCCGCGATCGCCCATGAGATTCGCAATCCGCTGGCCTCGATTTCCGGTTCCGTGAAGCTGCTTCAGAACATCTCCACAATGAACGAAGACCAGACCAAACTTATGGATATTGTGAGCCGCGAGTCCGGCCGCCTGGATAAGCTGGTTTCCGATTTTCTGGTTTATGCCCGCGAGCAGCGCTTTGAGTTCCAGACCGTGAACCTGGTCAGCCTGCTGGACGAAACGCTTCTTCTCCTCGAACATCATCCGCTTTTTACGCCTCGATGCCATGTGCGGCGAGTCTTCCCAACGGGTCCGGTCATGGCGACCATCGATACCGACAAAATGCGCCAGGTCTTCTGGAATATCTGCAATAACTCTCTGAAAGCTATGCCCAATGGCGGCTGGCTCACGGCGGAGATTCAGGAACGGCGAGCCAGGATTTCCGTCATCCTATCTGACACGGGCTCGGGATTCACCGGGGAGCAGTTGAAGCGGGTTTTTGAGCCATTTAATTCTCACTTCCGTGGCGGGACTGGCCTGGGGCTGGCCATCAGCTATCAAATCGTGAAGGGGCATGGGGGAGATATTCTGGTTACTTCCAAACCCGGCGATGGAGCGCGTTTCGTCATCGAGCTGCCTCGGGAGCAGGAGGCTGTCAAGGCGTCTTGAGAGGCTCCTGAATCTTCGTAATGGGCAACTATTGAGGATTACAAATTATTGGGACGACTTCTTCTGTAGCGCCGGTGTTCCTTCACTTCGCTCAGGGCAGGCTCTCACCGGCGTCTTTCGGCGCTGAGAGCCTGCCCTGAGCGAAGTGAAGGGACAGCGCCGCTACAGCAAATAGTGTCACTATAATTTGTAATCCCCTGTAATCCTTGCAGTTCCCTGATTTTTGGAAAAACATGGCGCGATTGCTCATCATTGACGACGAAGAATCACTCTGCCAGCTCCTGGAAATCGCTTTCCGGCGGGAAGGGCACGAGGTGGAAACGGCGACCTCCGGAGAAATCGCCAGGAGGAAGATTGAAACGCGCCTTTACGACATCATCATTTCGGATATCCGGATGCCGGACCTGACGGGGATTCAACTCCTCGAGCATGCTCAGAACACGCGCAGTTCAGCTTTATTCATTCTGATCACCGCAGTGCCCACCGTCTCGAGCGCGATTGAGGCGCTGAATCTGGGAGCCTACCGTTACGTCATCAAGACGGATCGCCTGATCGAAGAATTGAAGGTGGTGATCAACCGCGCTCTGGAAGAAATTGCGCTGCGCGAGGAAAACGCCAGTTTGCGGCGCGAACTGCTGCGCGTTTTCGCGCAGGACAACATCATTGGAAAAGGCGCGTGGATTCAAAGCATTCTTGAGACCATCCGCAACGTGGCTCCCACCCAAAGCACGATCCTGATTACGGGCGAGAGCGGTACGGGCAAGGAAGTGGTGGCGCGAGCCATTCATGAGGCAAGCCTGCGCCGCGAAAAACCCTTTGTGTCGGTCAATTGCGGAGCATTCCCTGAGACGCTCCTTGAAAGCGAACTCTTCGGCTACTGCAAGGGAGCCTTTACGGGCGCCGACACGAACAAGAAGGGAATCATCGAATCGGCGAACGGCGGCACGCTGCTGCTTGATGAGATTGGCGAAACCAGTCTCAGCATGCAGGTCAAACTGCTGCGCGCGCTTCAGGAGCGCAAGGTGAGGCCGCTGGGAGGCACCGCCGATGTTCCCGTTGACGTGCGCCTGATTGCGGTGACCAATCGAGACCTGAAGGCGATGGTCGCCGCCGGCCAGTTCCGCGAGGACTTTTATTACCGCATCAGCGTCATTCCCATCCACGTGCCTCCGCTTCGTGAGCGCAAGGAGGATATTGAGCCGCTGGCTCTCCACTTTCTTCATAAGTTCGCCCGGCAGATGGGCAAGCCCGTGAATGGCTTTGATCCGTTGGCCATGGAGAGACTGAAGGAGTATTCCTGGCCCGGCAATGTCCGCGAACTTGAAAATGCTGTGGAGCGCGCTGTAGCTCTGGCAAGCGATCAGGAGCGATTGATCCGCGCCGATCACTTGCCGGATTTCGCCCACAACCCGGGGGCGCCCCGATCCCCTGCCGGCATTTCGCTGCCGGAGGAAGGCATTGATTTCGAGGCTCGCATTGCGGATATGGAAAGGCAGTACCTGCTCGAAGCTCTCCGTGCCGCGCAGGGGGTACGCACCCGCGCTGCTGAACTCCTGCGCATTTCCTACCGTTCTTTCCGACATTACGCCCAGAAATATGGGATTTGACGTGGCTGCCGCGGGCGCGCGGTGTGCGAGTCTGTTTGAAAAGGCCTGAAGCGGCGATGTCCCACATGCCCGAGCAATTGAAAATAAAAGCCGGCGGTGAGGACACCGCCGCTCCAAAAGCAATTTTCATACAACCTCGCGCGCCATCCGCCCTGCGGCGAGACGGGAGGCAATTCTTTTGATAAGTTAATAAGTGAGGGATCAGGGAGCGGGGGAGCATGGGCCATGGGCGCTCCAGGGGTGCGAACGATGTTTGGGAAGCTTTTCGAGACCACTCCCGACGCAATGGTGGTGACCAACCGTGACGGGATGATTGTGCGCGCCAATGCGCGGGCTGAGCAGCTCTTTGGCTATCATCCAGGTGAACTGGTGGGCCAGGCCGTGGACGTGCTGGTCGCGCCGCGCTTTCGCGACCTTCATTCGGCGTCGTCAGGCGGGTCGCTGGCCGACTGGCGGCAGCGGCCTTTCGGAACCAGTCTCGACCTTTACGCTCAACGCAAAGATGGGACGGAATTCCCGGTGGACATCATGTTGAGCCCGGTCGAGGACCAGGAAGAAAGTCTTGTGATGTGCGCCATCCGCGACATCACAGATCGGCGGCGGGCGGAAGACGCCTTGTTGCTCCAGGTGACGAACGTCCTGGTCTCCAACCTCGATATCCGCGAATTGCTCTCTGCGATCGGGGCCAGCCTGGGCCAGATCCTGCCTCACTCCTATGCCAGCCTGGCGCTCCACAATCCCAAAAGCAATGAACTCAGCCTGCTGCCCCTCGACTCACCCTACGATGATGCAGACCCCGTACATCAGGGCATGACGCTGCCCATGGAGGGGTCGCCGGAAGGCTGGGTGTTCACTTTGGGAAAGCCGCTTCTGCTGAATTGCCTGAAGGACGAGCGGTTTTCGCAGAATATTACGGCGCAGATGGCGAATGCGGGAGTCAAATCAGCTTGCTTCGCGCCCTTGCTGGGACGCGAGCGGACGCTGGGGACGCTGAACCTGGGCCGCAAAGTCGAGAATGCATTCACCCCGCGCGACGTGGATTTGCTCATTCAACTGGCGAACCAGGTGGCGATTGCCATGGATAACGCCCTGGCGTTCCGCCGCATTGCCGAGCTGAAGGATAAGCTTGCGCAGGAAAAACTCTATCTCCAGCACAAACTCCAGACCGAATACAGTTTTGAAGAGATTGTGGGTGAAAGCCCGACGCTGAAGCGCATCCTGAAACAGGTGGAAACCGTGGCTCCGACGGATGCAACGGTCATGATCCTGGGAGAGACCGGCACGGGCAAGGAATTGATCGCGCGCGCGATTCACAACCTGAGCCCGCGCCGCGAGCACATGTTTGTTAAATTCAATTGCGCGGCCATCCCCACGGGGCTTCTCGAAAGCGAGCTCTTCGGTCATGAAAAGGGCGCCTTCACCGGAGCCAGCGCCCAGCGGTTGGGCCGCCTCGACCTGGCCCATCAAGGCACGCTCTTTCTCGACGAGGTGGGCGATATCCCTCTGGAGCTTCAGCCCAAGCTGCTTCGCGCCTTGCAGGAGAAAGAATTCGAGCGGCTGGGCAGCACGCGCACCATCCCGGTGGATGTGCGGCTGATTGCCGCCACAAACCGCGACCTCTCGAAAATGGTGAAGGGCGGAGAATTTCGGAGCGATCTTTATTACCGCCTGAAGGTTTTTCCCATCCTCGTGCCGCCGCTGCGCGAGCGACGCGAGGATATTCCGCTGCTTGTCCGCTACTTCGTGCAAAAGCATGCCTTCCGCATGAACAAACGGATTGAGACGATCCCTCCTGAGGCCATGGATGCTCTGGTGGAATGGGATTGGCCGGGCAACGTGCGCGAGTTGGGCAATTTCCTGGAACGCGCGGTCATCCTGACCCGAGGCTCAATCCTGCACGTGCCGCTCTCTGAACTGAAAGCGCCCGGAGAAACGGAATCTTTGCCGTCCGCAACACTGGAAGCCATCGAACGCGAGCATATTCTCCGCATCTTGCGCGAGACCCATGGCGTGATTGGAGGTCCGCGCGGCGCCGCTGCCCGGCTGGGCATGAATCGAAGCACCCTCAATTCACGAATGCGCAAGCTGAAAATTTCACGCAAAGATCTGTGACGGCATTTCGTCACGTGGCGATATTTGGCCATATCACTTCGCCAGCCACCCTGGTGGCTTTTACCTCATCTCCCGCCTAACTCCTTTATTAAGCGTCGGATTTAACCACCTGACCTTGCGGACTTCCTGGCAAGGTGAATGCAGAGAATAAATCTCAGATGGATAACGCTGGGTGAAATGCGCCAGCAGTTACCCATTGGGCGAAAGTCCGCCTTCTGAGGAAGCGGGGAGAATCAGGTTCAAGGCTTCCGAACCACGGGAATGAAGGCGGGTCGCTGAGCGAAGAGCCGGGCTGAAAAATATGCCAGCGCCACAACGAGTGTCTATGGAAGTTGCCAGATTAACGCCCGGTGAAGTGATCGCGCGCATGCAGCGCGGTGAGCGTTTCATTTTTATTGATGCCCGCAGTTCACGTGAATGGAACGCTGCTGAGTCGAAACTGCCGGGCGCCATTCACGTTCCTGCAGATGAAATCAATCTTCATCTAAAGGAAATTCCCATGGGGCATCCTCTGGTGAGTTATAGCTGCTCGGCAGATGAGCGGCGGAGCGCACAGGTGGCGGAGGAGCTGACGCGGCGCGGATTTCTGAATGCCTATCCGCTGGTTGGAGGGTTTGAAGCATGGTGCAAGGCGGGTTATCCCGTGGAGTGCAAAGCAAAAACCAATGGGTAATAAATTGACTGACAAATTCCGGGTTTGCTGGAGGGGGAAAGATTGGCAAAGAGGAGTACAGAGACTCGATCCTCGATCGTTAGGATTGGGCCTCAAATCGAAGGAGGAAAAAAATGTGTGATTATTCGTTAATGTGCATCCCCAACCGCCTGGCGAAGGAAAAAGAAGAGTTGGTTATACATCGGTTTCCAACCGGGTCGCTGGGATTTGCGTCACCTCTGGATTTGTATCAGGTGACAGGTCCGGTGCATGCGTCCGGAGGCTTCTGGCGGACGCTCAAGAATTTCTTCAGCCCACCACGAATGGCGAGCGTTCCAGCCGTTTGCGTTCCGCCCGGCGCCCGCCTGCGGTTGATGGACATTCCAAAGCGCGTGCAGCTCGATCTGGGCGTGAGCTCCTCTGAGGAGGTCACCTTCACCCAGCTCACGGCGGCGGTGAACACTTATCGAGATGCCGTTCGTTTCCGCAACGGCTACCGCTTGAGATTGCAGGACCTCGCCGAGGGCGTTCGAGCGGAGGTGCTCGACCTTTCACTCGCAGAAGAGCTTGAACCCTTCCACGAAGAGCGCTCGCGAGCCGTATTCGGCATTCGCTAAATCCTCTGGCCTGCCCGTCGATCAAAAAGGCGGGAAAAAGCCGCGAGTGGCAGGCAAAAGTGGAAGTGTGCACATACAAATCATTTAGGCTACACGCAGTAAAATCCGGAAACCGTGTGATGCAGATGGGGGAAAGCTATCATAACCTCTGAGCGGTTCGACGCATCACTCTGGGCGCAGCCAATGCGCCGCCCCACCTGAGAGGCATCACCTCTTATCCGTAATTCGCAATGGAGAAAGGAGGTGTTATGCTGAAACCCTTACAAGTATTGGTTGCTGTTTCAGATGCTCAAGGCCGGCGTACTCTGGTCAAGGCCCTGACCGAGAAAGGCCTGAACCCTCTTTTTGCCGAGACGCTGACCGAAGCTCGCAAGATTTTGGATCATCAGCCCGTGGCCATGGTCTTTTGCGAAACAGACTTGAAGGATGGCAACTTTAAGGACCTCCTCTTTTCGGAGGCTGGAATGAAGTCTAAAGCTCCGGTAGTGGTCTGCGCCCAATTCTACGATAAAGACCTCTATATGGATGCGATGGGGTCAGGAGCGTTCGATTTCATTGCATATCCTTATGCCCACCAGGAGGTGGATTGGATTCTGAAGGGTGTGATGCAGCGCGCATCTGCTGGGGCGAGCGGAAATTGACCACGCGCCATGGCGCTTCAGCGACTACGGTAACTCTGTACCTGTCATTCTGAGCGGAGACGCCATGAGCCGTTGGCCCACCACAATATCGCGCCGCCGCCTCGGCGGCCTCGCTCTAAACAAGGCCGGCAAGATGTCGGTGTTACAGACATTTTCAAGGCAGTAGAGCGAAGCGAAGAATCCCCGCATTGCAGTTAAGGCTAAAATCCGCCAGGCCTCATTGTGCTTCACTGAAAAGAACACTCAGGCCCTTCGCTCTACTATGGACCATGAAATTTCTTTCGGTCCGCAAAAGATCTTTATCGTGCGATCCATCCCTTGTTTTCGTGAGCCTGCTTTCTGGAATCCGAAATTTGAAATTTGGCTTGGGTTGCAGCCCTGCCGCGCGGCGCCCTTTCGAAAATTCTCCACGCCAGTCATTCCCGCGAAAGTGGAATCCCATGAGTTCGTTTCGTCCTTCCTTAACCTTCGCGAGAATCACCGCACCCGCGTCAGCAGCAAAAAGTTTGTAACGCGAATCCTCGGCGCACATCCTCTTGAACAGGAGGGAGACAAGTAAAAACTGAAGCGGAGGAATGAAGATGAGAATTCATCATTTTAATGTTGCCCCTGGCGCTTTGCAGGCGATGTATAGCTTGCAGGAATACGTGCACAAGAGCGGTCTGGAGCATTCCCTGCTGGACTTGATCGACCTGCGAGCCTCGCAGATCAATGGTTGCGCATATTGTGTAGACATGCACACGAAAGATGCGCGAGCCCGCGGCGAAAGTGAGCAACGGCTTTACGCGGTCTCCGTCTGGAGGGATACGCCCTTCTTTACGGACCGCGAGCGGGCGGCTCTGGCCTGGACCGAGGCAGTGACCGAGGTCAGCAAGGACCACGTGCCGGATGAAGTCTACGAGTTGGCCCGTAAGCACTTTTCAGAAAAAGAATTGGTCGACCTGACCATGGCCATCGTCGCCATCAATGGCTGGAATCGGCTGAATGTGGCTTTCCGTCGCGAGGCGGGCAGTTATCAACCGGCTGCCCAGCGTCCTGCTTCCTCTTCGGCCGGCAAATCGGGAGCCGCGCCCGCATAGCATTCTACCAAAATTCAAGTGTCCGCCGAGAGCTTTCGGCTACATGGCTGGTGCTTGTAAAATGCAGCGAGGTTGCTCCTTGCCCTTCCGGCTTTCAACCGGCTACAATGACGCTGTTGATTGTACTTCTCGATGCTTGTTGCAGAAGATTTCCCTGTAGAGAATCACCTCCTGCAATCAGCTCGAGAAATACAATCAAAGCATTCTCACTCAATTAGGCCCGTAGCTCAGCCCGGTTAGAGCGCTACCTTGACACGGTAGAGGTCAACGGTTCGAGTCCGTTCGGGCCTACCATGCATTTTCAAGTGGCTTCCTTGTATATTCTTCAAATCATCGCCACCTAACAGTTCTACATCGGTTCCATTTCGGATCTTGTGCGCTGTCTTGCCGAACATCCGTGAAAGAGACGGTTCATGTTGCCTATGAGCGCAAGCTCCACGACGTGGTCGCATTCTTCGGATTCGCTCAGTGTCATCTTCATGCGACCGCCTGCTTTTTTATTTTTCAGAAAAAGGGCTTGACAAACGATATTTATAGTACTAATTAAATAGTATGAGACCCCGGAGCAAAACCCTCACCGAGCAGGAATTGGAAATCATGAAAATCGTCTGGGGGCGGGGCCAGGTGACGGTGCGCGACGTCTATGAAGACATTCTCCGCCGGCGCAAGGTGGCCTATACCACGGTCATGACCATGATGAAAATTCTCGAAGGCAAAGGCTACCTGAAAAAGCGGGCGGCGGAGCGCGCTTACGTTTACCAGGCCGCGCGTTCCAAGAGCCTCGTGATCAAAACCATGGTGCGGGATTTTGTGAACCGCGTCTTTAACGGCTCCGCCGAGCCGTTGCTGGTGCAGTTGGTGAAGGACCGGCGCCTTTCCCGCGAAGACATCGAAAAGATTACGCGCGCGATTCAGGAGGATGAGCCATGTTGAACCAGCCTCTCTGGTTACGGGATCTCGCCGCCTACAGCTTGCAGGCCGCCGTAATAGTTCTGACCGGGGGCATCCTGCCGCCCCTGCTTCGCCTTCGCCTGCCCAGGGCGCGCCTTGCTTATTGGCAAGCGTTGCTCGGCGTTTGTCTGATTCTGCCTTTCATTCAGCCCTGGCATCCGGACTTGCCGCCCCCGGACGATGCGGGGTTAACCGGCCATGCCGGCGTGACGCTGGGGCCAGCGGTGATAACTCCGGCAGGGTGGTCGCTGGCGGAAATTGTATTGCTCATTCTCGTCGTGGGCGTCCTGCTTCGCATCTCGTGGGTCGTTCTGGGAATGCGAAGGCTCCG
>DATGKJ010000286.1:0-4658 GCA_035294685.1 Terriglobia bacterium
GTCCAGAGCCAGAATACCCAAGACCACCAAGTTAAAAAGGACAAGACCGTACGATTCACTCATTGTTGGGGACTACTCGTTCCCTGCGTCGATCCATCCGTTGAAAGCGCCCTAGGAAGATATTTGAGGCGCATCCCTCAAGGGTAGCTCGTTTGCTGCTCATCAACGACGGTCGGCCTTTTTCTTCCTCCTGAATTTGAGCCTTCCTTTTCTAACGCCTTAGCTACACTTAAATTGTAAACAGGGAGGCCGCTGCGAATGAATTAGAAAAAATGGGGGTGATAATTCGCTTTCTTGTAAGGGTGGATTTCTCGCGGCAGCTTGCGGCAGTCGTTCATCCTATGGCATTTGGCAAGCGTTACCGCCTCACGGCGCCGGACGATTCCAGGCAAACGCGCCAAATGTTCGGAAGGTCTCAAACCCCAGCCGCTCGTAAAAACGAACGGCATTCACATTCAGGTCAGTAACCGTCAGAGAGACCTCTTCAAATCCCAGCTTCCCCAGTTCCCGGAAAGATGCTTCCATCAGTCCTATTCCCAACCCTCCGCGCTGAAATTCACGGGAAACCGCAATCTGCGGGATATGCGCGGTTGTTGGCCGCACCGCCGTGAGCGCAAGAATCCCCGCCAGCTTCCCGGTGTCTCGCTGGATAACGACCAGCGAGGCCTGAGGCACATTCTCGCCACACCCGTGAAGATGCACAATGTTTTCGATGAGCCGCAAGGAGCCTTGCAGGGAACAGTACTGGTCGTTAATCTCCGCGTCGATGTGGCCGCGATAGGCATGATAGAGAAGCCGCGCGGCCTCTTCGTCATGTCTTCGCTCCCAGGGCTCAATGATGAAATCCTCAGGCACGGTCGAAGAAAACCGGTGGGCCCCGCGAAGCGGCTCAGTCAACGGCAGAGAGCCGCTGAGACGGCTTTTCAAACGAAGAGCCATGAATCGCCGAAGATAGGTTGCAAATTGATGCCGCTCAAAACACGATTCCAGTTCCTGAAGGGCAAAGTGCGGAAGCTGCGCTTCCACCCGGCGCAGACCCGGCGTGGCTTTCAAAGTCTCAATCACATGATCCAGCAGGAGCAATGCATGCTCCCTGGAGGAACCGTTAGGTTCCACAAAAAGATTGCCGATGAGACCCTTCTGATCCTCGTAAAGGAAAAAGCTGTAGCCCTGAATGCGCTGATCAGCCACCAGCGCATAGCCGGAAAGTCGTTTGTCAGCTAAGCAGGCAGCGATGAGCCGGACAGAAGGGGTATAATCCCAGCGGAGAGATTTAGTCCAGGCAGAGGATTCTGCTTCGAGCAGGGCGGCGAAATCGCCTGCGCCAAAATGCCGAATATCAACAACTTCGGTGGTCAAGTTCAGCGCCTGTTTCTGAGCGAGGCATCACCGATCTCCGTTCGCCACGCTCGTTCTTGAAAAAAGTATAACCTAACTATCAGTGAAAGCGAGCCAATGGACTCTCGCATTTTGAGCAGCCTCACCACCCCGGAGACCGCCTCCAGGGACGATCAAGCGGAAGATGCCTCACCCCTCCGCCATCGAGTGGAGTATTGGGCGGCCAAAGGATTGTTACAACTCCTGGGAGCATTACCTCACCGCTTTGCGCGTATCCTTTGCACCGCTCTCGCCAGCTTAAGTTATTGGTTCTGGCCACGGCTTCGGCGCGTAGGACTTTGGAATCTTCGGCTGGCTTACCCTGACTGGTCTCCGCGCGAGCGGCGGCGCGTGCTTTTCGCCAGCTTCCAGAATCTGGGCCGCATGCTCGCGGATTTCGCCCATTTTCCCCATTGGAACCGCAGCAACATTGAGCAATTGATCATCTATGACGGCTATGAGAATTTTGATCGCGCTCAGCGACAGGGAAAAGGACTGCTCTTTCTGACAGCGCACTTTGGAAATTGGGAACTCGGATCTTTTGCCCACGGCGTCTATGGCCACCCTGTCCATTTTGTGGCGCGAAGGCTCGATAATCCTCTGATTGATTCCCTGATTGATCGTTACCGCTGCCTGAGCGGCGGCCAGTCCATTGAAAAAGGGGAATTCGCCCGTCAGGCGCTGCGCGCTTTGCGGCAAGGAGAATCCGTCGGCATTCTCATGGATCAGAACATGCTTCCAACTGAAGGCGTGTTTGTGGATTTTTTCGGCCTCCCCGCCTGCACAACCACAGGGCCGGCGCGAGTGGCCCGCAAAACGGGCGCCCCGGTGACGCTGGGCCTGGTGATTTGGGATTCGCAACTGCGAAAATATCGGCTGCGCTTTGAGGCCGTGGAATGGCTCCGGGATGATGATCCGGAGAAGGAAATTACGCTCAATACCGCTCATTTCACGAAGTTGCTGGAACAATATATCCGGCGTTATCCGGAACAGTGGCTTTGGATGCATCGCCGGTGGAAAACGCGCCCTCCGGGCGAACCCCCGGTCTACCCCTTTTAGAAACTCTATTGAGAATTACAAATTATAGTGACAACGCAGACCGTAGCGACGATGTCTCCAGCGCCGAAAACGCCGGTGAGGAGACCGGCGCTACAGAAAACGATGTCACTATAATTTGTAAACCTCAATAGGAAGCTGCGGCAGCGCTCTTCTCCCTCTTGAGGCCACCATGAGAGTTTACGAAATCGCTCAACTTCTGGGCGGCGAACTTTACGGGGACGGAAACCATGAGATTTGCAATGTAGCCGATCTGGAAAACGCCTCTTCGAGCGAACTTGCCTTTGCAGAAGGAGAACGGGCGCTCCAGCAGGCTGCTGCCTCGCAGGCTGGCTGCATTCTCATACCCGAAGGCACTTCGTTGCGTGGCCATACCATCATCCGCGTCAAGCATCCCAAGCTGGCTTTCATTCATGCCGCAAATTCTCTTCGTCCTTCCAAATTGGCCGTCCCCGGAATTCATCCGACTGCTGTCATCTCTCCAACCGCCAGCCTACCGTCGAGCGCCTCGATAGGCCCCTATGTCACGATCGAAGACCATGCCACGATGGGTGAAAGAAGCGCTCTTGCGGCGGGGGTGTTTATCGGGGCAGGCACGGAGATCGGCTCCGATTGTTCGTTCTATCCGGGCGTCCGCGTATATCCCGGCTCCCACATCGGCAACCGCGTCATATTGCACGCCGGGGTCGTCATAGGCGGGGATGGTTTTGGCTACGTCTTTGCGGAAGACCGCCACCATAAGTTCCCGCAGCTTGGGAAGGTGATCATCGAGGATGACGTTGAGATCGGATGCAACACCACGGTTGATCGAGGATCGCTCGGCACTACCGTGATCGGTTCAGGAACGAAGATCGACAACCTGGTGCAGATTGCCCACAACGTTCGTATTGGCCGTCACTGCATCATTGCCGCTCAAACCGGGATTTCAGGAAGCACAGAAATTGGCGACTACGTTATCATCGGCGGTCAGGTAGGGATCGGAGATCACGTTCGGATCGAAGATGGCGCGGTGATTGGATCGCAGGCTGGCATTCTGCCCGGTAAAGTAATTCGAAAGGGCAGCATCCTGTGGGGGACTCCGGCGCGCCCGCTCAGTGAGTTCAAAAAGCTCTATGCATATTTCTCACACCTTCCAGACCTGGCGCAAAAGGTGAAAGAGCTTTCCCGAAGAACCTCCAAGGGATGAAAGCGCGACGCTTATCAGGCTGTCGAAAAACTCATCCCGCCTGTCACTCTGAAGAGTCGAAGGCGACGAAGCAGCATCCCTGTATTTCGCAAGTCCTGCAAATGCAGGGATGCTTCGCGGAGTTTACCCGAAGGTCTCAGCATGACAGCCTCCGAATTTTTCATTCATCCGTTACGAAGCAGAGCGAGGTTTTAAAAACCGCTTCTATTGCCGTTGAATCTCTTGCAGGATATTTTCGGCGCGAGCCTGCGCCAGATGTAAGAAGCGGGGATCATGCGTGATTTCCTGGAGAGCTTTCACCATCATTTGAGGATCGACGAGGGCTTTGTTATCAAGATCAATCTGAATCAGGGTTAATTCCCGAGGCAGGCCAAGGTGATCGTATTTCATGGCGTAGTCCAGCGCGATGATGTGACGCTCGACGACGCCAATGCTTTCGAGAAGGTCCGTCAATTCCTGCGCCGTGCGGTTGGTCGAATAGTTAAACTGGCACCGGTTCACCTGGGTTCCTTGTTCATATTGAAACGACTTCAGTCCCAGATTAGCCACCCGCTTGTGGCTTTCCAGCGTGCAGGTGCGGAAATTATTGAGGCTTGCAGCCAGGGAAAACACCTTTTGCGTGGTGCGGTCAGACAGCTTGAAATGCCGGGGGTTCGGTGGATCAGAAAGCTTGCGGCCATCATAAGTCCCAGCGCCTTCCGCATTCACGGTGATCTTCTCATACTCCGGATTGCTGCCCTTCAACACTTTGGCATAAGTGATCTGGGGAACAGTGCTGGATGGCTGCGCAAAAGAGGCTTCCGGCGCCGAAGAATGGCGCGCGGCAGCGAAGGCACATGGGACGCTTGCGACGCCAATCGAAAGAAGGTAGACGAGAACCCCGTAGCGTCGTAGAAGACTCCGGGGTGAGATATCAATCCTGCGTTTTGGAAACTCGATAGGTGTCACTTCCCGGATTCTAAGCCAAGAGCCCAGGCGCTTTATACCCTGACAAAAGTCACTTGGCTTCGGCGAGCGCGTGGAGCTCCGATTCCTCAAT
>DATGKJ010000287.1:0-2341 GCA_035294685.1 Terriglobia bacterium
TGTCGCGTGGTCCGCAACGATACCCGCTGGGCGGAGGTTCCCATTCTGTTTCTGACTCGCCATAACGATCCGGAGACCATCCATCGCGTTTTCAGCGCCGGAGCGGATGATTTCGTGGCCAAGCCCATTGTCGGTCCGGAGCTTCTGACCCGCATTTTTAACCGTCTTGAACGAGTCCGGCTGCAAAGAAGCATTTCGGAAATCGATCCGCTGACCGGCGCCCTGAACCGCCGCAAATCGAGCCAGATGCTTGCGGATTTCATCGACCTCGCCAAAAGACACAGCCAGCCTTTTTGTCTTGCTATCGTCGATGTGGAACATTTGAGGAAAATCAATGATGAGCGTGGCCATGCCGCCGGGGATCGCGTGCTCGAAACGATCAGTCGCCGGTTTCAGAAGGCCTTTCGCAGCGAAGATATTCTTGCCCGCTGGAACAGCGATGAATTTTTGGTGGGCATGTATGGAATGAGCCGCTACGACGGCGTCGAGCGCCTTCGGGAATTGCTGGACAGCATTCATCGAGAAACGTTTGAAGCTCCATGCGGCTCTGAATTTCGAGTGACCCTCAACGCCGGAGTTGCGCAATATCTTGAAGATGGCACGACGCTGGATGACCTCCACAAAGCTGCCGAAAAGGCCCTGGCCAGCGCCAGAGCTTCAGGCGGCGGCAGGATCGTTGCCGCGGGGTCTGAGGGTGACAGCGCTCGAAAATCGAATCGCGTGGATGTGACGCTGGTGATGCGCGATGAGGCGCAGTCTTCATTGCTTCTGCACACGCTCGAATCGAGAGGTTACCGCACCCGCTGGCTGCGCGATGGTAAAGCAGCAAATAAACTGCTGGCTGGGCCGCATCCCGCTCTTCATTCCAGCGTGGTTGTCCTTGATGTGGACCTGCCAGGACTGGATGGGCTCGCGGTTCTCAAAAAATTAGCTTGGGATAAGGTTCTGAGCAAGACGCGCGTGATTATGCTGACAGCTCCTTCGGTTGCTAATGAAGCGCAGGCAGCCCTCGAGCTGGGCGCTTTTGATTATGTGGCCAAGCCCTTCAACCCGCCCGTTGTGGTTCAGCATATCCGTCGCGCATTCGAGACTTTCTGAAAACTTAAAGTTTTTTTGAAGACTGTTTGGACTTCCACCTTCACGAAATTCCAAAAGTCCGCAGACCTTGCACAAAGTGCAGGTCTGCGTTACCTCGCTACGATTCTTCAAAAATCCATTGCTCCCCGCGTTTGACCTCCATACAATGAGAGTCGTTTCACAGCATCCATAAAACGGAGGCAGCCCATGAAAAAATGGACGCGACGCAAATTTATGGAGGCCAGCCTGGCGGGGTCCGTCATTGCGGGCAGCGGCGTGATGGGTCGGCTTCCTGAACTGCGAGCGATGACGGCGAATGCCGCAAACGGAACGACCGCCAGCGAATTGACGGCTGAGGAATGGAAAACGCTCTCATCCGTGATGGATGAAATTATTCCTCATAGCGACAGCATGCCCGCCGCGAGCGAGGTTGGCGGAGTGGAATATCTTCAGAAGCTATGCCGGAGCCTGCCGGGCTTGAGTGATGATCTGAAGCAAAGCTTGGCAAAGGTGGATGAACTGAGCCGCTCGCATTTTGGAAAAACATTCGGGTCGCTCACCAAAACGAAGCGGACCCAAGCGCTTGCTGAGATGGAAAAGGCGAAGCCGAAACTCTTTGCGGTTCTTAGAGATTATACCTATGAGGCGTACTATATTCAGCCGCGTGTCTGGAAGCTGATTGACTATACGTTTTATCCCACCAATGAAGGCGGACCGAAAATGAAACCGTTTGATGAAAGCGTGCTGGCCGAGGTTCGTCGAAAGCCCAAATTCTATCGGGAGGTGGAATGATGGCGAGCGAGCGCGCCGATGTTCTCGTGATTGGCTCCGGAGCCGCTGGGGCAGCGGTGACGAAGCGGCTTGCTGATTTGGGCGCAAAAGTGGTGTGCCTGGAGCAGGGAGATTGGATGAAGCCCCAGGATTATCCTTCCACGAAGCCCGATTATGAGATCGCTTTGCGAAGAGGGCCTTTCCATTTCAGTCCCAACGTGCGCCGGCGGCCGGAAGATTACCCGGTGGTTGAGCGGGGAAAGAACCCACCGGACGTTCTGATGTTCAACGCGGTCGGCGGCAGCACCATTCACTACACGGCGCACTTTCCCCGCCTGCACCCTTCGGATTTCCGCGCGCGGACGCTCGACGGCGTCGCCGAAGACTGGCCGATTTCCTATCACGAACTTGAGCCTTATTACGACATGAACGACCGGGAAATGGGGGTGGCGGGGCTGGCGGGCGATCCGGCCAATCCTCCCCGTTCGCCGCG
>DATGKJ010000288.1:0-13728 GCA_035294685.1 Terriglobia bacterium
GGAAGCTGACCGGTGACTATAATCCCACGGAGGCGGGCGATGGCTCCGCCATGTCGCCGGTCACCGGCGTGGCTTGTCACGGAAGGGATTCGGTCGACATCCTGACCATGATGCTGGATTTCAATCACAACAATTCTTTTATCAGAATTCTCTCATCGCCGTCTGGGGCGGGCGGATGAACAGCAGCGTGCCGCTCAGCTATTTTTCTCCGTACACGCTCGAGACGCGTTCTCGCTGGGTCCGGAATCCATCAGGAGAACCGAAATACTACCTCCGATTGGATGAACGGTTCACTCACCTCACGGACGAGAAGATCGGAACGTTTGATTACGATTTCGCAGACTACGAGCCCTGGGAGTTCAGGTTTCGCGCGGTAAGCCCGGAGCATTGCCCGTGCGCTTCCTCCAGCACCACTTACATGGCGGGCGGATGGTATCGGAATGAGGCGCGCTCCGAAGGCTTGGCGGTCGCCATGCCGAGCAGTAACTTCCCAGGCCGGAAGGTGAATGGAGGTTTTAACAGCGATTACATCTGGCGTAATCGCAACTTCCATTTAGAGGCTCAGGAACCCCTGGATGGAATTGCCTCCAAGAGCTTCGTCTGGTATGTAATGGCAGGCTCGTGGCAGAACGCGCTGAGTTTTGCGCGCAACGTTGTGGGAAGCCAGGGAGGCCGCCATGAGAATTAATTGCGCAATGGTTTTGCTGTTCGCTGGGTTTTTCTTCTTTGCAGCAAATCGCGCTCGGGCGCAAAGCTTCCCCAACGTTCGTTGTCACGTTGAGGACTACACCATCGATGCCGAAGCCGACTGGCAAGTGCACCAGCCGCTGCATAGCGTGGAAGTAGTGGTGTTACGAGATCCGGCCGGCGAGCAGGAAGCCCGCTTTGACCTGATGCACGGCGCCACCTTGATTTCGCTGAAGTATCAGGGCAAGGAGTTGTTATTTGGCCACAGCGCAGGCGCGGATGTGAGCATGTATGTGATTCGCCATGGAACCGAATCCGAGTTGAAGGGCTTGAGTCCTTACTGGTCGGCCTTTCACCCTGATCAGGGAGGGACCAGTATGCGGGTTCCGGCAACAGTCGCGGGCGTGGGCTGTCGCGGCGAAAGCTCGATGCGGGCCTTTGCCATGATGATTGACGCCGGGGTGGATAGCGCCTTCGAGCGCGAGCCTCTGATTGGCGTGTGGAAAGGCCGAATCAGTGAGAATTTTCCGCCCGGATATTCAACGCCTTACACTATCGAGACCGATGCAAGCTGGGTGCGGAATCCGGAAGGCAGCCCGCGCTACTACCTGAAGCTCGATCAGACCGTGGTGAATGTGCGGCCTGAAGCCTCAGGCCCCATGCAGTGGTTCCTGCTGGGAGCGGCGCCGTGGAAGTTTGACCAGGAAGCCAGCTTCCCGGAGTCTTGTCAGGAAAAGACGCCCTGCACAAGCCGGAATAGGCCTGCCATTGCAGCAGGCCGTTATCAGGACGTAGCCCACACCCAAGGCATTGCGATCGTGGTTCCCACCGCTGTCTGGCATACGCAGTCGCTCTATCTGGGCGAATCCGTGAACCCCTATGGCGGCGCGCCCGTGGTGCGCAAGCGCTCCTTTGGCGTAATTCTGAATCATCCCCTCAGCGGCCTTACCGGCTTCCATTTCGTCTGGTATTTTTGCGCCGGAAGTTGGGACCAGGCGAAGAATTTTGCCGGGACATTCCGCAATTGAGAAGTTGTAAAAAATTGCGCCAGCCTGCTGTACCAGCGCTGTCCTCAGCGCCGGATTGATTGGAAAATAAAAACCAGCGGTGGAGACACCGCCGCTGCGAGAGTGATTTTCATGGTCTCACGATGATGCAATCTTCAATAAAAGTGCTGATTCTAGCTTTGGCGGCTGCGATTACCGTGGCCTTTATCGCTGGGATAACCGTATTCAGCGAATCTTCTGCGCAATCGATTGCGAGCATCACTATTCAGTCAAACAGGACTGAAATCGGCGAGGGCGAGAATGTGGTGATTTCCGCCATGGCTCGTCGTGCCGACGGCGCACCGGCAGCGGGCATTCGCCTGCACGCCCAGGTAAATGGAAAGGATTGGGGACCGGAGTATCCCACCCTGCCTTCCGGCGTGGCCCATCTGACGCTGCCTTTGCCGGATCGCGGCGTGAACAGCATTGTCGTTACGGATGGGACGCACACTTCCGCTTTAGTGACGGTGCAGGTTCATCCTCGGCATTTCAACATTGTGGATGACCCGAACCACCTGGTGATTATGGAGTATGAAACCTGGTTTGGTCCCGGGTACGCTCAGTGGGGCAAGGAAGAGGCCGTGCCGGTGCTGGGGCTTTATAGCTCGCTCGATGCGCGCATTCTGCGCCAGCACGCGCTCTGGTTTAATGAGATGGGCTTCAACGCGGTGGAACTGGACTGGACGAACAATCTCACTCAACCGTTCCCCAGCCCTCAGGCCAGGGAATGCATCGCGGCTACCAATCTTCTGCTTCAGGTCTACTCCAGTATGGCGCAACATCCGAAAGTGCTCTTTCTAGTGGGGCCGGAGCACAATTTATGGCGGAACCAAAAGGATATTTATGCCGGCCCGTGGTTTAAAGAGCAACTGGACTTTCTCTACGATCATTACATCCATAATCCCCGGTATCAAAACATGATGGTGACTTATCTTGGAAAGCCCCTGATGCTGCTTTATCTGAACGGGCCTCGCATGGGACCGCCCCCGGAAATTCACGATCCGCGTTTCACCATTCGTTATGTGGGTGCATGGTTACAAACGACGCATCAGGAAAAATACGGCGTCTGGTCATGGTACGATCAGACGCCCACTCCCACTTATTACCAGGGCCATGTTGAAGCGCTGACGGTTTGCGACGGGTATCCTGCCACGAAGCCGCCGATGAAAGGCATGGACTACTGGCTCTCGCTGGATGCCGGAGGCAAAAATTACGGAGAGACCTACCGGCAGCAATGGCAGGCTGCGATGAAGTACAAGCCTCGCTTTTTATTTGTCAATCAGTGGAATGAGTTTGAGCCGCCTGATCAATACAACGTGAACCTCAGCAATGACATGGAGCCTACGCTCATTACCGAACATGGTGACTCGCGCCCGAGCGGCTGGGGATTTTATTATCTCGACCTGACCCGCGCGGAGATCGAGGCTTATCGCCACGCGCTTAAATCCAGCGGAAATGATTAAGAGTTACTCGCTGGTGTGGATGACGAGCGCTGTAGCGATGGTGAGGACACCGCTGCTACAGCAAAAACCTCCGGACCTCTCATTCTGAGCGGCAGCGAAGAATCCCTGTATTTCTGTTCGGGATAAGCACCGTGAGGAATCCCAAAGGCCGTGATGAGTGAAAAGTGACGAAGGAAAAAGCTAAAGCGCCGAAAGTGCGTTTGCTCGTCACTCATCACTTTTCACTGTCTTTCAAATTCCTTATCGCCTTTGACTCCTCGGAATGACAGACTGGATGAGTTTTGCAGCTTTTAAAGCTCGCCCTGAATTTTCCGGAACTGATTCAAGGCTTCAGCGGCCTGAGCCTTTTTGCCTTCTTCCTGATAAAGATGCGCCAACGAGTACCAGGACTCTGCCACGAGAGGGTCTTCTTTCACGCTTTGTTCGAGATCGCGCTCGGCATCGGCCCTGCGTCCAAGCGCGCTTTCAATCCTGCCGCGCAGCGCAAGCGCTTTGGCTGCGAATTCTGAGTCTTTCTCTCCCTGCGCTTCGGCCATCTGCACCGCCAGATTGATATGTGCGAGAGCGCTCTGACTTGCGCCTGCATTCAATTCAAGTTGGGCCAGCGTGTAGGGAGCCAGCGGGAAGCGCAGATGGTGACACGTTAACACTTCAACTGCATCGAGCAAGGTTTTTCTTGCCTCATCATTCTGCCCCAATCGCCACTCGCAAAAGCCAAGATAATAGAGGCTATGAAAGTCGCGAGGTTCGGCGGCGAGGACAGCGGAAAAGTCATTGCGGGCCTGGCGGAAGCTTGCGGAAACGAATTCCAGGCGGCCGCGCAGGTAAAGCGCCATCATATTCTGCGCATCAAAATGAAGTGCGCGTTGGATGGCATCCACCGCAAGGCTCCGTTGGTTTAGGAGGAAGTAATCAACCGCGAGCAAAGTTTCAACCAGACTGGTATCCTTGATGCGGGCGGACTGTTCCAGGGAGCGGATGGAGGCAAAGGTTTTCCGCTCGTGGAGCAGCAAAACTCCTTGCCAAAGCCAATGGTCGGCGGAAGGCGGCGACGAACGCAAGCGGTTTTCCGCCTGGGTGAAATTCCCATTTACGATGGATTGCCGTATTGCATTCCACGGCTCGGATTGAGCAGGCGGCAAGCTCAGATGGGCCGTGAACGCGGCAGACGGATCATTCGGCATGCAAGGCTGCGAAGCTGGCGTGTACAGAGTTAATAGCGTGAGCGCTGCCAGAGCGAGTAAGCCAAGTGTCATCTTGCCGGTTATGGCTTGTCGAGCCATCTGAAATCCATGATGAAAAAAATCTTTGCGAACGGCCTTGTCTGGGCGTGTCTTTTGTCGCTCGCGGCTGGCGCTGCGCTCTTTCTTTCGACGCGAGTGCAATCCCAACTTCTCCCCAATCATGCTGCCGGAAATCCTCAGCCTCCCGATCTGGCCCGCGTCAATGAGTCCCGCTCCCCGCTTCTCGCGGGCGATTTTGCTGGCGCTTTGCGAGCGCTGCCTGCGCAAATTGCCTCTCACCCCGGTGACGCAAGATTCCCTTATTCGCTGGCTACAGTTTACCTTCGTCTGATGCGCTACGCGCAAGGCATTCCATATGCGCTCGAAGCCGCCAGGGATGACCCTTTGGACGTGCGTTATCGCTGGATGCTGCGGGTTCTGACGATTCTTGCCGGAAAGCCGCTGGATAGCATTCCGCTGCAATATCGTCTTGTGGTCCCTTCGCCGGCTCCTTCGCCGGTTCATTTTGTCGATGTCACGCAAAAGGCGGGCGCGACTAACTTCGGCCTGGGGCGCGGGGTGGCCTGGGAGGATTTCGATAATGATGGCCGCGATGATCTGCTGGTGTGCGCAGAGCGCGCGCCTTTCCGCCTTTTCCGCAATCTGGGCAACGGGAAATTCAAGGAGGTTGCAGAGCAACTGGGCCTTCACGACCCGGTGGGTCTGGGCTGCTATGGAGCCTATTTCGTTGATTATGACAACGATGGCTTTGAGGATGTTTTCCTGACCAGCAACGGGTGGGGAGGCGATAACCGGCTGTTCCTGTTTCACAATGACCACGGTCGGCGTTTTGAGGATGTCACGGCGAAAGCCGGGCTGGCCGGGAAGATCAATGCTTTTGGAGCTGCCTGGGCAGACTACGATGGCGATGGATACCTGGACGTGGCCGTCGCCGCGGGGATTGCGCACCCGGAAGGCGACCGGTTGCGACTCTATCACAATCAGCGCGATGGAACTTTCTCGGAAGTGGGACTCGAAGCCGGACTTGCGAAGAAGGCTCGCTGGATGTCCACGTGTTGGATTGATTATGACGGTGACGGCCGTCCGGACTTGTTCGCCGTGAGTTTCGATTCCGGCTGCGCGCTTTACCATAATCTCGGCCATGGACGATTTCAGGATGTCACCCAACAGGCAGGACTCCGATGCCCGATTTCGAACTACACCTGCGACATTCTCGACTATAACAACGATGGGCGGCCTGACATTTTTGTTTCAACCTATCCTGTGGCTCACCTGGAATTGATGATCGCCCATCAGATCAGCGGCGCGCCTGCGCCACCGAACGATCGGCAGCTTTTATTTCGCAACAACGGCGACGGCACGTTCTCGCGCGCGACCGAAGAGGCGGGCATCATGGGCTTGCACGGCGCCATGGCCTCGCAAGTGGCGGACATTGATAATGACGGCTACCCGGACATCGTGCTGGGGACTGGCAATCCCGCGTTGGATTGGGCGGAGCCGAAAGCGCTCTATCGCAATGACGGTCGGGGTCATTTTGCCGATATCGCGCAGTCTGCCGGATTAATTGATTTTGGAATGCTTCACGGGACGGCGTTTTCTGATTACGACAATAGCGGTAATCTGAGTTTTTATGGCTCGTTTGGCGGCTTTTACTGGGGCTCGCGGGAGGAAGCGCGTCTGTTTCGAAATTCAGGATGCGGCAACCACGCGCTGGAGGTGAAGCTGATCGGGCGGAAATCGAATCGCGATGCCATCGGCGCGCGTCTGACGGCTACTGCCGGAGATCAAAAATATCATGCATGGGTGGATGGCGGGTCAGGTTTTGGCAGCATGAACTCACGGGTGGCGCATCTGGGCCTGGGCAGCCATCGGCGGGTTGATTTATTGGAAGTCGATTGGCCAAGCGGTCTTCATCAGCGTTTTGCGCGTATTCCCGCTGATGAGCGCATTGAGATTGTCGAGGGCGCTTCGAAATTCCATTTGCTGATGAAATTTTAATGGGTTGCTGAAAAACTGCGGCGATGTCCGCATCGCTGAACGATAAAAAATAAAGGCCGGCGGTGAGGACACCGCCGCTGCAAAAACGTTTTTCAGCACCCTGCCAAGACGGTGGCGGTCATGCGGTCGAGAAGAGGCTTTGTGGATCGTCGAAAATCCGAAGGCTTGTCTCGGTCAGCGCGATGGTTTTGCTGGGTTTTAATGGGTTTGCTTTTGCTTGCGGCAGTCGAAACGCAGACCGCGGAAAATCCGCAGTCGCCCGCGCCTGACGCAGTTTTTGAATTTCCGAATACACCTAACGGCCCGGAAGCCCGAAGCCGCGCGGAGTTGGATGCGTTCGGCCGGGTGATGGAGTCCATCACGGCGGCGGAAGTTATCAGCGCGGCTGAATCTTTCGCCAGCGGTTATCCCGATTCTCAACTGCTGCCTATCGTCCGCCTCCGCGAGATGCGGGCTGAAATGGCAGCCAATTCTTATGCAGGCGCAGTTGCCATCGGGCGCGAACTGCTCAGAAAAAATCCTGATAACCTGGAGGCTTTAGTCTTGATGGCGGAAATCCTGCCGGACTTTCCCCCATCGTATTCCTCAAAGCGAGAGGCCATTCTGGCGGAGGCTGAAAGGGATATTGGCTCTGCTCAGAAGCTGTTGCAAACATTTCACCTGCCGCAGGGAGCTTCCGCCGCGGAGTTCCTGAGGAACAAGCAGCGCATGGCTGTGTCGCTTGAAGAAGCGGCGGCCTTTGTCGACTTGGTTGCCGGTCGTTACCCCGAGGCCGCGCGGAAATACGAGCAGGCTCTTGAACGTAGCGATGGCCGTTCGCCGGTGAGTTTATTTCGCCTGGGGCTGGCCTATTATCGGATGGGTGACCGGCAAGAGGCGCGAGCGAAGCTTGAGGAAGTCATGCGATCAAATTCTCCTCTGATTCGCCAGAAAGCCGCTGCGCTTCTTCGGCAAATCGATTCATCCCGGAGTGCAAGTCGCGCATCCGCTGCGAAACCGTGAGGATTATGACCTGCGTCACACATCGAAGTTTGCTAAGTTTTCTGATGGCGCTGCTTTTTGTCACGGCATTGCCCAGAGCCAAGGGGCAAAACTCTCCGGAGGCTGAGGAGGCTGCGGCTTTTGCGCGGGCTCAACAGGCTGAACGCGCGGGTGATTTCCAGACGGCGGAACGGATTTATCTTGAAGCTCTGCGCAAGCATCCGGGTGAGATGGCGGCGGAACTGAATCTGGGGCTTGCCTATTACATGGATCATCGGTATGCCGAATCGAGAGAATGCCTGCTTGAAGCCCTACGCGTCAATCCGGCCTTGTTTCCTGCGCTGATGGTGGCAGGGGTGGATGACCTGAAACTCGGCAAGCCGGAACGCGCCGTTCCCCTCTTGCGGCGCGCCCGCACCTTGCGACCCGACGATGAATACGTCAATCACAACCTGGCCAGCGCCGAATATCTGGCGGGCGATTACCTCGGCGCCTGCGAGGATTATGTGCGGTATTTGCGTCTTCGAGGGCGCGCCGGGGATGTGCCCGCGTGGTATGGGCTGGGGGAAACATCGCTCGTATTAAGCCGACAAGCTTCTGCCCGGCTCGGCGCCCAGCCTCGTTTCAATCCGTATCGGTTGCGTCTGCTAGCCATGGTCTACCGCGATCAGCAGGAATGGGACCTGGCGATCTCCCGGTTGAGGCAATTGGAAACCCAGCCTGCGTGGAAGCTTTGGGCGGAATTGCAGATCGGGGATATCGAGCTTCACCAAGGTCAGTTCTCCAAGGCGTCTGCGACATTTCGTCAGGCGATTAGCGCTCAACCCGATTCACCCCACGCCCATTTTGGTCTTGGAGTCAGCCTGCTGTTTCAAGGAAACACGGCGGATGCGCTGCCGGAACTGGTTGCCGCCTCACAAAATCCCTGGCTGTTTGCCCATCCGGAATCGCTAGTTGCGGAGGGCGGTGCGCGACGGGAAGTCAAAATTCAGGACCTTGCGCGAGCGAAGAGCGGATCGGCGCTGGTGAATGCTTTTATGAAGATGATTGGGCGAAGCCCGGCGAGGAACGAGAGAGAGGTGGCGGGCGCTTTCAATCAGGCTTTCGAGGCGGCTTGCGAGCAACGGCACAAGACAAACGAAGCTCGCCTGGATCAGGCGCTCAGAAGTCATGCTTCTTCAAGGGAATTCACCGCGCTGGCCAATGAGTTTTTGACCGAAGGCGATGTCCAGTCTGCATCTGACGCTGCATCACACCTTCAGCCTGACAGCAAGCCGGCTTTAATTTTACGGGCTCGCGTTCTTGCAGCCCAACAAGATACGCTGGGGACGGCTGCAACGCTTTTGAGGCTTTACAAAAGCGGAAAGGATCAGGGTTCTCCGGAAACGGATTGGTGGGTTTCAACGCTTTTCCTGAAAGTGGCAGAGCTTACGCTGAACCAGGTTTTGACCCTTGACCCCGGGAGCGTTCAGGCCCATTTGCTCCAGGCGCAAATGGACGATGCCCGCAATCGAACGGATGCCGCAATCCACCAATTTCAATTGGCTGTTCAAGTGAATCCGGACGATCCGACCACCCATTTCCGGTTGGGTGAAGAACTCTGGCGGGCGGGCCGTTTTCAGGAGGCCATTTCGGCGCTGAAAGACGGGCTTCGCCTTGATTCTCACAACGCTGCCGCCTACTACCAGATTGGAGATAGCTACTTCAGTCTTGCTGAACCGGCGCAGGCGCTGCCGTTTTTGACCGCGGCTCTGAAACAGGACCCTGACCTTTATGCCGCCTATAAAGACCTGGGGTCGATCTACTTGAACCAGAATCAATTTCAACGCGCGGCAGAGTTGCTGGAAAAAGTGGCGGCGCGCGACCAGGACGGCTCCGTGCATTACCTGCTGTTCCGCGCCTATTCGCGTCTCGGGCAAACGACCCGCGCGGCTGCCTGTTTGCAGCAATTTAGGAAGCTCAAGTCTGCGGCTCAGGATCGTGACCTTCTGAACGCCGATTCGGCCCGAGCGGGAGGAATGAAAAGCAAGCCTTTGTCTGCTTCGTCTCCCTGATGCCCCGGTTATAAGTTCGGCGAACAATGCGGACCGCCGGGACAGAGTTTTTTAGCTCTGTCGGTGAAGCCCCTTGTTGATTTTTTTAGCCTCAAGCCCTGAGGAAGAGGCCCTCAGCGGCTAAAGCCGACCTCCGAGCGCTTCCGACGAGCGGCACGCCTGAAGGCGCGCCCTGACGGATGACTTAACGAACATCTGACTCAGGACATTATCCCTGAACCCCTTCAAGGCGAAAATTGACCCGCGAAAATTCTTCCCAAAATTGGCTTGACAAAGCATGGCTAGCAATGTAGCCTAATTAGAAAGGAAATTGAGTTCTTCTGACATAGGGCGGATGAATGTTTTAAATTCCAGCGGGCATCGGGCTGGAGGAAAGGGTATGATATGTGCCCAGATGTCGTCCATAAAACACCTTCAGGCCAGCGTGCAAGTGAGAGGGGGCGACAATTGAAGTTGGCATGCCTGTCAGTCACAAAAATCTTTATGGACGGACCTCAGAACGCACACCCGAAATCGCGGTAAGTAGCTGAAAACTTACAATGGCCAGACAGACCTTCGTTTAAGTTCCGAAGAGGCTTCAGGAAGATTTCCTCATCGACGGAACGAACTTATACTTGTCGAATCGATGCGCCATGACCGGCTTTGATCTCCAGAGCTATCGTGACCGCTTTTCTGAGGCGAGTCGCGCCCTTTTCGGGCGGACCTACAGCTTTCAAACCCTGGAAAAGAATTTTGCGCACTTAAGGCGGGAATCGAATTGGCTTACGATCGGCCACATTATGACTCTCTACGATCCGACACAGACTCCGTATGCGCGCTATTGGCCCCGGCCGGATACAAAGCATCTGGACTTGGCGCTTAAAAAAGAACGGGTGTCGCTGGCATCGCCGGAGGGATCGGGATGGGATGTGGCGCAGAGAGTTCTGCGCGTTCTGCACAACCTGGGGCTGGCTTCGCTGGTGTTGAGATTTACTTACCCGGAGCGATTCGCTGTCTTCAACGCATCGGTAGCCAGTCTGCTTCAGGTGCAGCGGCCGGGAACGCTGGATCTTTACATGGCTTTCTGCAAGGAACTCAGCGAGTGGCAACGGCATTTTCGGATGGCGAACGTGGCCGAAACCGAAATGGCTTTGTGGGCCTTTTTCCACCTCTCTTCAATGACCGATCAAAATGGCGATGCAGCGGGAGCCCGCCAGACCTTTGACGCCGACATCTGGATTCAGCGGCGGCGCCTGTCGCGGGCGCTGGGTCCCTTTCTGCGAAAGTACGGCCCTTTGGAATTGGCGCGATTGCTGGTGGAAGAGAATCCCAAACTGGCCGGTAAGCTGGCGGGCGAAGAGCATGAGCGATTGCTTCACTGCGCGGCGCGCCAGTTTTACCCTCACTTCAATACGCGACAGAAAGGCTGGGCGGAAACTTTGTTAAACCTCCTGGCGCAGGATAACCGCATCTCTCTGGAAGAGAAAATCATGTTGCGGAAAGTCTGGAACGCGCGCAATCAGGCGGTCCATCCCGAGGGGAAGTTGGATGCTTCCGAAGTAGAAAACATGATCGACGCGATTGAACGTATTTGCTGCCGGTGGGAGAAGGAGCGCTGCCGTGAAGCTCATCGTAGCACGCCTTCTGGCGAATAGCCTCGCTACCGGACTGAGCTTGAGGAATCCTGAACGATAACCAGTTTGCGCTTGCGCAAGTGCAGATAGACGATCCTCAGCACTGCGAGGGTCGGCACCGATAAAAAGCTGCCGATGATGCCGGCAAGTTCTGCGCCCGCCAGGACGCCGAAGATGATAACCAGAGGATGCAGCTTCATCTCAGCGCTCATAATGTGCGGAGCGATCACATAGTCCTGAAAGAGGCGGAAAATGGCCATGAAGATCACGATCCAAAGCAGGTGGTGGAACCCGCTGAATCCGGCCACGAGAATAATAATGACGAATCCCACAAACGGCCCGACCATCGGGATCAGCTCAAGCGGAAAATCAATGGCGGCCAGCAAAATGGCGTAAGGCGCCCGGATCAGAGAGAAAAACACTCCGTAGGCCGTAAAGGTCAGGGCAGCCAGAATGATCAGGGCCCGCATATATTGCGCCAGCAGCACGTGCAGATCTCTGCCAATTTCCTGCAATTGCTTGCGACGGGCGCCCTCGGGAATTAAATCAAGAAACGAGTGCCACATGAAGTAACCATCTTTCAGGAAAAAGAAGCTGAGGATGGGCACCAGAATGATAAAGACCAGATTTCGAGCGGCTGAAATCACCTTGACGGCGGCTGTAGGAATGTAGGAAAAGATCTCACGGGAATGCTCGGCGAGTTGTCTTTGCAATTCGAGAAGGATCATATCTCGAACAGACTGGACGGATTGGAGGGACGACGGGGCCTTTGCTTGCTGTATTTTGGTCAGCAGCTTGGGAAACTGCGTCAGGAGCGCCTGAGCCTCAACGACCACGCGGGAGCCAATCTCAAAGATTCCGAAAAAAAGCAGGCCCATGAAGACGATATACACAATCGCCAGAGCGGGAGCCCGCGACCTTCCCGGAAGGCGGCGATCGAGATAATTGACCAGCGGCCAGAGCAAGTAAGCAAAGAGAAGCGCCACGATGAAGATGAAGAGCGTATCAACGATGCGATAAAGGATGGCCAGGAGCAGAGCGATGAGCGCTACCGTCCAGGCATAACGCGCCGCGCGATTGTCGATGCCGATCATGAGGTCCTTGTTACTCTGTAGTTTAAGGCAAAAGTTGAGCGGAAAATGATTCTGACCACCAGAACTTTCAAGCTGAAGTTCAAAAAGCCCGCAGTCCGTAATTCAGTAATTTATCTTCTCCAGAGGCTCGGCGTAGCCTGTCATTTCGAGATAGCCGACGCCTTTGAGCGGCTTTCCAGCTTCTTTCCCATTCAGGTCGATGGCTCCTTCCCAGTAGGTCGGCGAAAGGGCATTGCGGCTTACCAACTCCTGTGAGTCGAGAGGTGTGCTTGCGCTCAGGTCGATTTGTAAAGACGGCACATCGATGCGCCACTGAACTGGGTATCGGGCATGCGTGCGGGGACTCGTCCAGGTCTTCCCCGGGATCAGGCTGAAATCGCGGACGTTAAGAAAACGAGAGTGCCCGTCGGACGCGACGTAAGTGCCGGAGGAGTAAGGACTGATGCCGTCCCGCTTCAGCCGCAAACGGTAGAACATAAACTCGGTGTGATTTGCAAGCTGAAGACAGAGCCAGTCCCAGCCGGTAATCGAGGGATCGAGTTGCTGCGTGAAGAATTCGTGATCCATCCAGGCTAATCCCGAGACCTGGTAGGTTGTTCCTGCCAGTGTTATCTTGCCTGTGGTTTGGAGGCGCGTGAGCGAAATGTAATAGGAAGCCTCTCCACGCTGGGGCCCCTTCCGACTGATGCCATTCTGTCCGTTGATGACTGGCGGCTTCAGCGAGGTTAATTGCAAATCCAGGGTAAACGCGTCCGTCACAGCTTGAAGGCGCTGATCCTCGGAGAGCCACCGCACATTCCAGTTGCCATTCCAAATCAAACGTCGGTCAAAATCGATGCCGGCAAATCCGGGACCTGCGCGGTTCAAGCGCTCGCGGTAAAAAAAGCGATGCCCCGTAAGATCACTCAGCGCGCAATGCGCCATGTAAACATTGCGGACTGCCCAGGATGAGTCCTGCTGAGGGTCATGAGAGGCGCCGAGACGAAAAAAAGTAAGTTCAAAGCCAAATCGATGGCCGTTCGGAGCGCGCAAGTTCCCGGTGTAGTACCACCATTCAGTCTGAAATTGAGGATGGTTAAAAAAGTCGCGCGGGAATTGATAATGGCGCCCAGGCGTCACAATCTGGTACTGCGGAAGGGCAGGGCAGGCCAAAAGAAAAATCCATAGCCAGCGCTTCATTCTTCGTGGACCACCTCAATTGGATTGAGGCTCATGCCCAGATGAGCCGGATAGAGCCCCGCTGCCAGCGTCGAAGCATAGACGATGAGCATGGCGCCAATGAGGGTCCGAACTGGCCAGTGGAATTCGATGGTCCAACCAAAGCTCTGTTTATTGATCACAAAAATAAGAATGAAGGAAAGCAGCACTCCCAGCACAAAGCCGATGCAAAGAGATAAAACGCCCAGGATCGCGGCCTCGGAGAGAATCATTCTGCGAATCTGGCGAGTGGATGATCCCAGGAAACGCAGTAAGCCGATTTCCCGTCTTCGGTCCACCACCAGCGTCACCAACGCTCCCGCCATCCCGATGACGGCCACGCACAGCGCA
>DATGKJ010000289.1:0-10059 GCA_035294685.1 Terriglobia bacterium
GGTTCTGATTTTTCAACCGATTGTGAAGACCCTTTCCCAAAGCCATCTTGCATGGCTGATGCTGGCCAGCGCCAGCACGCTGGCCGGTAATTTTACGCCTTTCAGCTCGGTAGCCAATCTCATTGTGCTCCAGCAGGCGAACAAGAAAGTGAACATCTCCTTCTGGGAATTCACTCGCGTCGGAGTTGTAGTGACGATTGTGACCACGCTTGCGGCAGTCGCAATTCTGGCCCTGGAAGCGCGCGTCTTTCCCGGTATTTAAGGGGCCGCTGCAAATCCCTTGAACCCGTCATTCCGAGGAGCCCAAGGCGACGAAGAATCGCTGCATCGGCTTGTAAGCGAACGAACGTCGCGTGGAGCGCCTTCCGGCGACTCTATATTCCCAGGGGGTTTTCCAGCCAGTAAATCGTAAGTCCGGAGAGGAGCTTGGGATAAAAATCTGTCGATTTCTGCGGCATCACTTCCCCCGCAAGAGCGACATCGCGCACCGCTTCAATGGGCGTGGGGTTCATCAGAAAACAAAGCTGCGCCCTGCCGGAATCCACCTCCGCCACCGCATTGCTTAAGCCGCGTAAATAGTGGATATTCCTCTCATCCCTGACCGCTTCGGGACTGATGCCCAGGGCGCGCTCGATCAGCAGCCGATGGAGGACCACCACATCCAGACGCCGCTGAAGCGGGGAAAGCTCGGGCAAGGCGCGCGCGAGATCGTAATCCTGTCTTAAACTCAGCAGAGCGAGTTTTCCCGCACCCGCATAGACAGCAATGGTGGGGCGCTTATTGCCGCCCTCCGCGAGCGCCTGCTGCAAGCCCTTTCCGCCGTCTGCAAGGGCGCGAGATGCATCAACTTCCTTCCAGTCAAAAGCTTTTCGGGCCGCTTCCGCAAATTGAGCCCGGTCGAAACTCTCAAGGCTGTGAATGACACGATGCGTGGGAAGAATCGTGAGGCCGTCAGTTTCCATGCGGATGAAGGTGGCCATGACGTATTCGACGCGCTGGTCGTAGCCGGGTTCCGCGCGCATCAAATTCCGATAGGCCAATGCTGTTTCATAGCGATGATGACCATCTGCAATGACCAGCTTTTTATCCCGCATTCTCTGAGTCATCCGTTCGATGGTTGAAGGTTCTGAAACGCGCCAGACGGTATGACGGGTTTCATACTCATCTATCAATTGTTCCCAGGCTGCGCCCTGAGTCGCTGCCGATAAGGCTTTTTCCACAACCCCCTCCGGATCGCTGTAGAGAAAGAAAACCTGGCCGAAGTGGGCTTTCGTTCTCTTTAACAACTCCATGCGATCGGCCTTCGGGCCGGAAAGCGTTTCCTCATGGCGGTGGACAATACGCGCGGAATAATCCTCGATCTTGCAGAGCGCAATGAATCCCCGCCGCTCTCTCCGCGCGCCCGGTTCTCCCGGCAAGGCATATTCCTGAGAGTAGGCGTAGAGAGCGGGCTGTTGCTCGGAAATCAGAATCTGGTTTTGAATCCAATCTTTGAAGTCGCGCGTAGCCCGGGTATAAACGTTATCGGCGGCGGAATCCTGCGGCGACTCTTGTCCGCGAATAATGCGGACGAGGTTGTAAGGGCTCAACGAATAATAACGGGACTGCATCTTCGGCGAGATTTTGTCATAAGGTTGAGTGATAACCTTGGAAAGGTCAGGGATTCTCTGCGGGTTGTAGTGGAGCGCCCGAAAAGGACAAATTTCAGCCATGCGATTCTCAGCTTCCTCTCTTTTTGAAATAAATTATCAACGTACCACATCGTCCGCGAATGGTCGATGCGGATGTAGGAGCTTCTTCTCAATATAAAATGGAAGATTGATCCTTCAATGCCTGGAATTCCATTCAATCATCGCATCGTCATCCTTGGCCGTCCGAACGTGGGCAAATCCACGCTCTTTAACCGCATTTGTGGCCGGCGACGGTCGCTTGTGGGCGATGAGCCGGGCATGACACGCGACCGCATTGAGGCTCTTGCCGAATGGCGCGGCAAGGTTTTTGAAGTCGTCGATACCGGCGGCATGATTCCTGCTGAAAAAGACCTGATCGCCAGCGAGATTTTCCGTCAGGCGCGCACGGCGATCAACCAGGCCACGGAACTTATTCTGGTGGTCGACGGGCAACAGGGCGTAACGCCGCTTGACCAGGAATTAGCCGCTTTGCTGAGACGAGAAGGTAAATCCCTGTCTCTCGCAGTGAATAAGGTGGATAGTCTCCGCTCGGCGCCTCTTGTTTCGGATTTCTACCGACTGGGCGTCCCTCAGGTTTTTGCCGTATCCGCTGAACACGGTCTGGGCGTGGACGACCTGCTCGATTACGTCACCCGTAATTTCTCCGTATCCAAAGAAGCTCCTGTCGCGCCAAACGCTCCTGTTCGCGTTGCGATCATCGGCCGTCCGAATGTGGGGAAATCCACGCTTCTCAATCGCCTGCTCGGGCAGGAGCGCTCCATCGTGACGCCCGTGGCGGGCACCACGCGGGATGCGGTGGATGCGGAACTCGAAATCGACGGTCACCGGCTGCTGTTGATTGATACGGCCGGAATCCGGCGCAAGGGGAAGACCCGCTCGATGGCGGAAAAGCTCAGCGTGATCCAGGCGCGGAAGCACCTGGAACGTTCGGATGTGGCGCTTCTGCTGCTGGATGCTGCCGAAGGCGTCACTGCGCTGGATACGCATATCGGCGGCTACGCGCACGAAAGCCGCCGCTCTGTAATTCTGGTGGTGAATAAGTGGGACACGGTCCGAAAAGGCCCAACGACAACTCAGGATTTTACTCGCGCGATCCGGGAGAAAACAAAATACCTCGATTATGCCCCCATCGTATTTCTTTCCGCGCTGAAAGGTCAGCGCATCCCCCGGCTGATTGAGATGATTGTTCAGGTGGCCGCGGCGCGGAGGCAACGCATCAGCACCGCCGAAATGAATCGCTTTCTCGAGACTTTGGACCTCTCGCGCGCTCCAAGCCCCGCCGGCAAGCCCTTGCGCCTTTACTACCTGACGCAGGTTGGTGTCGCTCCTCCCGCGTTCGTCGCTTTTACGAACCGCCCCGGACCGCTCTATTTCTCAGTTGAGCGTTATCTTGAAAATCGGATCCGCGAGAAGTTTGGGTTTGCCGGCGCGCCGATTGTCATAAAGTCCCGCTTCAGGAAATAGCGGACGGTAGATGTGCAAGATTTTCCGGGCGGCAGCGCAATCCTCGTCATCAGCGAAATTAAGTTGCCTCCGAGCGTCATTTTTCAACCTTGTTAACGGAGTGATATACTCTCAGCGGAATCACTTATTTTGAGGTGATCCGAGTTGGGTGTTTGGGGGAAAGGCGGTGAAGTTTATGTCTTTGGAAATGGGGGTCGTGCGTGCGATCCTGATCGTTGCGTTGATCGTCGCGTCGTATCATCTGCGTCCTTTTCATGGGTCTTCTTCAGCTTCCGCACTCTTGGGAGCGATCCTGGGGGTTCTTTTTGTCGCCTGCGAGATGCGGCTTCAGAAAGTGAGCATCACGCGCCTGATCAGCGCGGCAATCGGCCTGACGGTTGGCATCCTGGCGGCGCTGATGGTCAGCCACCTGCTGAGCCTCACCTCGGTGGAACGGCACACACTCTCGTATATTCAAGTCGCAATTCTGATTTTCCTGGCCTATCTTGGCGCGTCGATTGGCGCGTCGAAAGGCAAACTGGTAAGCCCGGCGGCCCTGGGCGGAATCTTTTCGGGCGATGCGCCGATCGCCAAAACTCGCAAGATTCTGGATACGAGCGTCATCATTGACGGGCGCATCTCCGATCTCTGCGAGACGGGTTTTATCGAAGGGACGCTCATTATTCCTCAGTTTGTGTTGCGCGAGTTGCAGCAGGTGGCGGATTCTTCGGATTCGCTCAAGCGCAACCGGGGGCGGCGCGGGCTGGATATTTTGCAGCGGATGCAGAAGATGAGCTCGGCGCAGGTTGAGATCGTGGAAGACGATTTTCCGAAAGTGCGCGGCGTGGACTTGAAGCTGATCGAGCTTGCCAAGCTGACCGACGCCAAAATCATCACCAACGACTTCAACCTGAATAAGGTGGCCCAGCTTCAGGGCGTGGCCGTGCTCAATATCAACGAACTGGCGAATGCGCTGAAGCCGGTGGTTCTGCCGGGCGAGACCATGCGTGTGTTCATCCTGAAAGAAGGGAAGGAATACAATCAGGGCGTGGCCTACCTGGACGATGGGACGATGGTGGTGGTGGACAACGCGCGGAAGATGATTTCGAAGACCGTCGATATTGCAGTGACCAGCGTTTTGCAGACGACGGCAGGAAGGATGATCTTCGGCAAGTACGACGAGCGGGCGTCGCGTCCGGAGCCCATCGCGCAATCATCCTGAGCGCCGACGGCCCTCTTCCGACTTTTTGACTGTGAGGCAGTGGACTTTTAACGATGAGCGTTCTGGCGATTATTCCCGCAGCAGGCGTCGGCACACGCATGGGCCGCGAAACTCCCAAGCAGTTTCTGTTGCTCGAGGGCGCGCCCATTTTTGTTCATACGCTGCGCAAATTTGACGCGGCGCAGCGGATTGATGAGATCTTTCTGGCGGTGCGGCAGGAGGAAGCCCGGCGTGTTCGGGCGGCGATGAAATCGGAAGGTTTCTCAACGCCGGTGCGCCTCACCACCGGCGGCGGCACGCGGCAGGATACCGTTTTCCGCGCCATCGCTCAGGCTCCGACTTCAACGGAGATTGTCGTGGTGCATGATGCCGTGCGTCCTTTTATCCAGGATGACATGATCTATCGCATTGTGGAGGCGGCGCGCAAGGATGGCGCCGCCATTTTCGCCATTCCCAGCGTTGATACAGTCAAGCAGATTGAGCACAATGCCATTCTGGGCACTCTTCCTCGCGAGCGTATTGCCCTGGCGCAGACGCCGCAGGCTTTCCATTACGGTCTTTTAAGAGAAGCCTTCGAGCGGGCGGCGGCGGACGGATTCCAGGGCACGGACGAATCAAGTCTGGTCGAACGGTTGGGTCACAAGGTGACTGTATTGATGGGATCTGAACGAAACATCAAGATTACGAGGCCGTCAGACCTGCCGTTGGCTCAGCTTTTCATCACCCTCGAACGTCAGGGCAGAGACGGCGCCTCTCCGTCATGAACGCATCCATTCCTCCTTTCCCAAAGTGAAGATGAAGAAGCCCTTGCAGAAAAAACCCCATTGCATCCATCGCATTGGCTTCGGAAATGATTTGCACCGACTTGCATCAGGTCGGAAGCTGGTGCTTGGCGGGGTGCGCATTCCTTTTGAAAAAGGGCCAGTCGGCCACTCCGACGGCGACGCCCTCTCTCACGCGATTTGCGACGCGCTTCTGGGCGCAGCAGCGCTGGGCGATATCGGGCGGCACTTCCCGGATACTTCCCCTCGCTGGCGCAATGCATCGAGTCTCGCTTTCCTGCGCCACATCCGCGAACTTTTGCAGGAAGCTGGTTATAAGATTGTGAATCTCGATGCCACCATCGGCCTTGAGCGGCCGAAGCTGGCTCCTTACGTTCCCAAAATGAGAGAGAAGGTTGCGAGGGCTTTGGGAATTCGTGTGGAGCAGGTCAGCGTCAAAGCGAAGACCGGAGAGGGTCAGGATGCCGTCGGTCGCGGCGAAGCCCTCCGCGCCGACGCCACCGCATTGATCGAGAAAGGGTAACGTAGTTTCCGCGCGTGGAAGCGTCATTCCGCGCCCGCGGGAATCCGGCGCCGGACCATTTATTAGCCGATGGATTCCCGCTTCCTCGGGAATGACGGCGCTCAACAGGATATATCGCGGCGGAAGCTACTCCGCGCCACCATCTATCCCAGCCATTGCGGATTGTGCCACGTCCCATCAAATTGATGAGTGTTCTTGAAAGGTTCGTCCTTGCCCGTTGATCCCACCTGGGCGGTCTTCGCTAAGAGAGCTGTGAGCTGCGGCTTGCTCATGGGGCGGAAAGTGCGCGCGGCTTCAAGCGCCTGATGGAGACGGTCCATCGTGTCGCAGCCATTGATGACGACGGAAGTGGGCAGATTCATGGCGTAGTGCAGGCACTCCGTGGCGCTCACAATGCCGCTGCGCGGAATAATTCCGTTGGCCAGCGGTTTCATGCCCAGGACGCCAATGTTGTGTTCCACCAGCACCGGCACCACTTTCTTTGCAAAGCTACGGTAGTGCGCGTCCATCACATTCAACGGCATTTGCACCGAATCAAAGGTGAAGTGGTGAGCGAACGCTGTGTGCAACATCTTCAGGTGAATGTCGGGATCTTTATGGCCTGTAAAGCCGATATAGCGGATTTTGCCGGCCTTTTTCGCGGCCAGCAGAGCTTCCATCGTTCCGCCGGGCGCAAAGACGCGCTCAGGATCGTTCATGCGGATGATTTCATGAATTTGCAGAAGGTCGATATGGTCAGTTTGGAGGCGTTGCAAGGATTCATCCAGTTGCTTCGCGGCGGCGTCTTTGGTCCGCCCATCGATCTTGGTCATCAGGAAAACCTTCTGCCGGTATCCGTCGCGCAGGGCTTTGCCCATGCGAATCTCGCTCTCGCCGTTGTTATAGTCCCAACAGTTATCCATGAAGTTGATGCCGTTGTCGATGGCGGTGCGAATGATGCGGATGCTTTCATCGACGGTGGGTTGGATGCCGATGTGGAAACCGCCCAGGCCGATCAGCGAAACCTTCTCTCCGGTGTGGCCCAGGGTACGATAAGGAATGCCATGATGCGTTTCCGTTGCAAGCGCCGGCAAGCCCTCGATCAGATGCTCACCCACGCCCACGCCGGCAATGCTCGCTGCAAACTTGCCCAAAAATTCCCGTCGGTTGTGCTTGTCTGAAATCATAGGACCTCCTTGAGAGAGACTGAATCCTTGGGATTTATGACTCTTTCGAATAGGTTCATCATATCACGAGGCACTGAGGGAGGGTGTGTTCCGGCTTATTGTTAATTGTTCGAGGCTCCTGAAAACACGGACTCATCTTCGGGCGTGTCTCTTTCGCTCAACTCCCGGGCAATTCTTCTATCCGGAGTCCATAATCCCGCGCGGCTGCGCACTGCCTTTCATCCGCAGAGACAAACAAACTCGCACCCCACTCTGCTGCGGACGACACGTGAAGAGAGTCTGAGGATCGCAACGGCCATCGTTCCAGAATCTCGACGGCCCGCGCCACAACTGGGTTTGTCATATGGATGATGGTGGCATCTTCCAGATCCTCGAATAGCGCTTGCTTGGCCTTGCGATACTGTGGCTGTGACAGGCTCTTTTCGCGGCGTCGCCGCGAGAGCGCCGAAATAATTTCCGGAACGCAGAGGATTGAAACCCCTAAAGACGACGCAGAGAGCAAAATCTCCTGAACGCGATCACTCCCTGGTTCTTCGATGTACCGCTTGGCCAGCGCCGAGGAGTCGAAAAAGACGTTCACAGCGAGGATCGCCTTTCCTCCAGCACGGCCTTGCTGAGCGACGCTCCCTTTGTTGCCAGACGCACGCCGGGGCGTTTCCATGCGGGTTGGGTTTCATGTGACTCTGCCGGAACGATCCTGGCAACCAGTTTGCGATGGCGAAGCACACAGATGCTCTCGCCCTTCTCGACGAGGTCGAGAACCTGAGATGCATTCTTTCGGAACTCGGTGAACGTGACGGTTTTCATGTTCAGGAGATTTTTCAAAAATCTATTCCTATTGTACGTTATTGTACATCGATGTGCAATTATGGATCGCAAGCGGGACGCAGCAACAAACTCTTGAGCCGCCGTCTGAGCGGCGTGGCTGGCTGACGCTTATCTCACAACGGCTGGGCTGTGACCAAAGAGGGCTTTTGCAGCGCGCGCCATCCCTGCCAGGCCAGCCAGGCGATGACGGGGATGTATTCGAGCGCCAGCATCAGCGGAGAGTTGCGATAGGGCCGGCCCGCGGCATAGGCGACCACTGGGGAATAACCGAGCACGCAAGTGACGGTCATCAGCAGCCAAGGGGCGCTTGGTTCAAAGCACAGGAAAGGCACAGTCCATGTGAAATACCAGGGAAAGGCGTTGGGTGAAAGCAGCAACAGGCCCGCGGTCAGAAAAAGCCCGGCGCGAAATAACGGCATTTTGCTTCGGATGGCGTACAGGATCAGACCCAGAACGAGCACGGCCGCTACGAATTCAGCCTGAGCCTTTGACGCCGAGGCCAGGCGGATGATCCGAAAGAGGCTGTCATTGCCCTCCCATCCGGCGACGTAGTCGGAAAGCCCGCGAAAAAGCTGCCGTCCGGCGCTCAAGAAGGGCAAATAGGCAAGCGCTACTACGCCCGCGAAGGCTGCTGCGTAAAACCATTTTGTGCGCCGGAGAAAGAGCGGCAGAAAAAGCACGGCAAAGAATTTGGAGGCGAAAGAAAGTCCCAGAAAAGCGTTTGACAACAATGACTTACGACTTATAATGAAGAGATGAGCCAGCGTTAGGGTAAAGATTGCCAGCGAATCGTGATGCCCGCATAGGGAGAAAGATACAATTACAGCCGGATTCCAGGCATAGATTAAAACCCGATGAAGTGGCTGTTCCAGCAGGATTAGAATCCATAAGAGAATGGCAAGAGTGGCTAAGTCGAGCCCCGTAAAGAGGCATTTGTAGCCTGGAATGGTATGAACCCAGGAAAATGCGATCTCGCTGAACGGCGGATAGACCGTCGGGGTTTGGCTTCCGGTGCGCAAGGGATGCGCAGGATTCTGAAGCTTTTGCAGCCCGGGTTCAGCAGGGTAAACGGTATAAGGATTCAGGGAGAGCGCTTGCACTCGACCCTCCCACTGATAGCGGTAAATGTCTTCTGATAAAGAAGGTGGGGCCGGAAGCAGAATGATACGGTAGAAGACTGCTGCTGCAAGGATGATCAGCAACGCGGCGCGGTTCGCGGTGAATCGTTCAATCAGCCAGACGGCTGCCAGGTAAAGCGCCCCAGCCAGAAGAATCAGGAGAATAAATTCCGGCACGCGCTCGTTGAGGTTGCTCTCGCGGCTGAGATGAATGAAAATCAGCGCCAAGCCAGCCGCAAGAAGCATTAAGGCTGCATAGAAGAAGGCGCTCAATGCCTTGGAGAGCGGAAGTTTGGCTCGATGATGGATGTAGGAGCTATAGGCTGACACTCGAAGCCCAGTGAGGAAATTGTTAACGCAATGTTGCCTTTATCCCTGGCCATTTTCACAAATCCCTTCAGTCCAGTCACTCATTATATCGGCCTCGTTTTTCACAAGACACCTTTTCAGGGCCTCTACCAGCCGAACGCCTTCGATCTTTCCATCATCATTCCTTATTTCGGCTGCCTCGTCGTGCTTTCCGTCTATGGTGTCCATCGTTATTTCTTGACCTACGTTTATCTGAAAAACCGCCGGAGGCTGGCGAAGCCGCCGCGAATGTTTGAAAAGCTTCCCAAGGTGACGATTCAGCTTCCGATGTATAACGAGCGTTACGTGGTGGAGCGGCTTCTTGAGGCGGTGACGCGCATCGATTATCCAAAAGAGTTGCTGGAAGTTCAGGTCCTGGATGATTCCACCGATGAAACAGCGCTCCTCTGCGCGCGGCTGGTGAGCGAATATCAGCAAGCCGGATTCCCCATCAGCTATCATCACCGCAAGAATCGGGAAGGTTTCAAGGCCGGCGCGCTGGCCCGAGGGCTTGAACAAAGCGAGGGCGAATTTATCGCCATCTTTGACGCCGATTTTGTCCCGCCACCGTCCATCATCCGGCAAATGCTCCCTTACTTTACCGATCCCAACGTGGCGGTGGTGCAGGGGCGCTGGACCTGGATCAACCGCCATTATTCCAATCTGACGGAAATCGAGGCCATCATGCTGGATGGCCATTTTGTCATCGAGCACGGCGCGCGCAATCTCTCCGGACGATTTTTCAATTTCAACGGAACGGCTGGCATGTGGCGCCGGGCGGCGATTGAAGACGCCGGAGGCTGGGAACATGACACGCTGACGGAAGACACCGATCTGAGCTATCGCGCTCAACTGAAAGGCTGGAAATTCGTTTATGATCCGCGGATTGAGTGTCCCTCCGAACTGCCGGTAGAGATGAACGCTTTTAAGACCCAGCA
>DATGKJ010000290.1:0-6216 GCA_035294685.1 Terriglobia bacterium
GTAGGGTCCTTTGACACAGACTTCGAGCTTGGCGGCGGTGAAGCCGAACTCCTGGGCCCAAGTGACTCTTCGCAGCAAATCTTCCCGTTGGCTCTCGAGCGTGCGGCCTTCCGGGATCAAACTTGCGTAGGGGGTGATCGAGTCCCGGCAGGAACCGCCCAGAAGGCTCCACACAGGTCTGCCCAGAGCTTTCCCGTAAATGTCCCAGATCGCCATATCCAACGCCCCGATGGCGCAGATTCCTGCGCCGCGCCGGCCGGTCATGGCGGTAAAAGTGTACAGCCTGTCCCAAATGGATCGAGGCTGGGTAGGATCCTGCCCGATTAACAATTCCGTGAGGCCAAGACTCATGATGTGTGACCCCGGCGCCTCGATGTGGGCTTTGATCACCCAGGGATTTGCGTCAACTTCGCCGATCCCAACGATCCCTTCATCGGTATGAACTTCCACAACGATGGTATCCTGCGACGAGTCGCAAGCGTCGGGGTTGCAATCCGGAACTGCGAGGACAGAACATTCTACGGATGTTATTTTCATGTGACTTTGGGCCTCATAATTCTTTCAATCGAGTATTCCTGCGACGGAAAGCGTTCATTTCCGCCGCTTGTCTTTCAGGGGGCCATTAATTCCTGATCTGCGAATTCAAGAAATTCCTCCTCCCTTTTCGCGCGCTCCTTTTTCAGGCTATTAAACCTGGCGAAGGCCGAAGCGGACTTTTGCTTTTCCCCAAGCGCATCATAGGCCCGTCCCAGTTGGTAGTAAGCTTGCGCAAGATCAGGCTTATAAAAGACTGCCTTTTTCAATTCGCTGAGGGCGGCCTCGGGATGACCCGAGTCGATTTGCATCTTTCCAAGCTCATAATGGGCCAGCGCATAGTCGGGCTTCAGGACTATAACCTGCTGGAATGCCCGGTATGCTTCTAAGGCGCGATTCTCCCGCAGCAGCAGCGCTCCGAGATGGAATTGAAATCGAGCATTATCCGGCTCAATCGCAATGGCGCGTCGCAGATACCTCTCCGCTTCAGCATTTCGGCCTTCGATGACAAACGTTTCTGCATAGAGAAGCAAAGCCTTTCCGAAGCGAGGGTTCAGCCGCAATGTCTGGTCCAGGCTGCGGCGGCAATCGGAGTATCGACGCAGAAAGTAGTAACTCACCGCGCTGCTATAGTAAATTGCAGGCCAATTCGGAGCCTGGCGCCGCGCCTGTGCAAGGAGCTGCAAGGCTGAAACGTGCCGCCCAAGCTGTTGGTCGATGCGAGCGCTCAGCAGGAGGTAGCGTGGTTCATTGGGTGATTGTCTAAGCGCTGCGGCCAACGCTTGCTGAGCCTTTCGTGGCTGGCCAAGCAGGAAGTATGCGCTGGCTTGCAGGTAATCGTCACCAGGCGTTGTGGGTTCAGAGATAAGCGCAAGCGCGTCATGGGGGCGGTCTAGGTTCAAATAGGCTTCTGCAAGCAGACTCCGAGCCAATTCCTGGTTTGGGTCCACCTGAAGAGCTTGCGTGAGGCAAATAACAGCCGCCCGCGACAATCCAGCCTGAATAAAAAGCTGGCCTACAGAAGCGAGCCACTTTGAATCCCCGTCAAGAATTCTCTGGGCCTGTTCTGCGGTTTCCTGCGCCTGTGTGAACTCGCGCGCAGCCAATTCGGCGCGGATGAGGTTGAAGGCGACATCGGGCCGTTTGGAATCGAGCGCCCATGCTTTCCATAATTCAATGGAAGCTTGCGCGGGATTGTCCAGTTCTAAAAGCGCCATGCCAAGGTTATATAAAGCGTCTGAACTGCGCGGATTAAGGGCCAGGGCTTGTTTCAGCTCCAACGCTGCTCCCCGCCAATTCGCTTCCTGTAGCAAGGCGAGCGCCAGGTTGTAATGGCACCCGAAGCAGTTGGGGTCCAGATGCGTCGCCTGTTGCAAATCCACCGTGGAGGCTTTGAGATCTCCTGCTTGTAGTTCCATGGTTCCGAGCATCAGGTAAGCCGGCGCAAACTGGGGATCTTCCTTCAAAACTTTATCCAGGTCAGACCGCGCTTCGCGGAGGTTGCCAGCCTCGAGAGCCTTTTCAGCTTTCGCAAGTAATAATCGCGCTGACGAGGAAACGCTTTCAGTGGCCTGCGCGCGAACTAAGACTGGATGTGTTTGAGCCGCTGAACCCCCCAAGACCATCATGGCAAAGAGAGCCACGGCTTTCTTAAGACAAAAGTTCTCTTGGCTTTTGACTGAGGGGCTTATGGGTTATCCGCCTCCTTTGCAGTCTTCATAAAGCGAAACAAGTTGGTCCGGGCGGACAGGAATGTAGTCTGATCCCAGTCCCGCAGCAATCCTCTCTGCCATTTTCATATCCGTAAGCCAGTTTGCCAGGAATACGTGCAAAAACAGAGGTCGCTCGCGCGGAGTCCAGCGCTTGATATCATTCACCTCAAACCAAACGGCGTCATTCTCAGTGTATGGGGTCACGGGCATCCCGACGCCGGGCCCGTCGTTGACCGCTCGGAACACTGGAATTCCTGCCGCCACAGTTAAGAGATTTTGATTTGTAGTCACATGGGTCCTTCCGTAGTTGGCAAAAATGCCGCGAAGTCCCTGGATTCCAGCGAACAGCGCCAGCCGCTCGGGCCGCATTTCGGAAAACGTGGACATCACGGAAGCGTCAATTCTCTGCCGGTAGAGGGCCGAGAGCCGGATGTAATCCTGGAGAATCCGAGCCTGTTCTTCGGGCGGGTAGTTTGCCGCGTAGACGTCTTCATGAATATAGCCCACGCCCGTTAACGCGTTCACGAAGCAGTCGCCGGCCTTTGCGTGCTTGTAATAATAGTCAAGAATATCCGGCATCCCGTCAAAAACGGTGGGACCAATCTGCCAGCCTAGAGGAACAGCGCCATGCGCCGGGTCATCGAAGAGTTTGCGATAGTAGTGGCGCTGAAAGTTCCATCCATCTCCGTCCGAGCGGACAAAGCTGTAATAGATCCTGCTTCGGTCGAGCTTCGGAGGCCGGGGAACCTCCTGGCGGAAAGTAGCCGCCGTGCCTGAATGAACGGACAAGTTCCCCACCGTGGGAGAATACCCATCGTAAGCCGTGCACAACTCGAATTTGGCGCACTCGCTGAACAGGCGGACTCCCAGCCACTCTCCAATTCCGCCCTGCGGCTCGTCCCCGCTTCCTGGCCAGCCCAGACAAGGAATATTGGGAGGCCACTTCATGAGAATTTCGCGCGCAAACTGCTTTTCTTCTTCCGGCGAAGCTGACGGATGGCTTGAGATATCCGTGGGGCCGGA
Organism: Terriglobia bacterium; assembly: GCA_035294685.1. GTDB lineage: Bacteria > Acidobacteriota > Terriglobia > UBA7540 > UBA7540 > RH2-MAG17b. Next base: position 3,270 of record DATGKJ010000290.1, read on the forward strand.
GATCCAAAGAATTGGGATTTTGAATTCCACAAGATAATCTCGAAGCGCAACTTCATGCGGATCGAGAACGGCGACGGCCTGCTTTGAAAGCTGATCCCTGTGGCGCTGGAAAAACCACCGGTAGGCCTCGATGTCCTTCTTCCAGTTCATAAAACGGAAATCCAGCCCCATTTTCCAGGAATCAGGAATGCGCCCGGCGGGAAGGTTATATTCGTAAACCGTGCGAGGCGTCACGACCAGCCCGCCTTGCAGGCTGGCCAACATGGTAGCGACATTGATCGTTCCCGGAACTTCCGGGTCGACAACGAATGCCTGATGCACCTCAGGAAGGAAATGTTCAAATGCCTGGGGAATCCCGAGCCAGCGAATATCATTCACATCGCCGCGCTCGCGCAGCCAGTTTAGCCAGAGCTCATCGTAGTCATCATGGATCAGGTAGAGGCGCGGCTGCGAGCGGTTCACGATGCCCTGTAAACAGCTCAAGGTTAACCGCAAGTCCCACGAGTCCGTGGTGAGATCTGTCAGTCGCAGCGCGTTCATGACCTTCGCGGGAGGGCGGGACTTGGGGCAAACGTGAACTTCCTGTTGCTGGGCGCGCAGGTTCGCGGCCCCATCGCACAACAAACCGCTGGAGGCCGCCAGAGCAGCTTGGATGAACTGTCTTCTGCTGATCGAACGATGCATGGACGAGCCCTTTCGCATTTGGAACGGGAACTATGCAGCCAGCGCCAGATCAAGGTTGTGATCAAGGCCCTTCACCTTTGGAGCATCTCGGATCCCCGCCTTTTCAGAAAAACAATTTCACCGCAAGCTGGACAATACGGGGAGCATTTGCGCCGGTCACCAAGCCAAAGGTTCCGCTGTTGAAATTTCCGTTTGGATTTAAAAATTGCGCGTGGTTGAAGGCGTTGAAAAACTCGCCTCGAAACTCCATGCTCTTTGATTCAGTCAGTTTCAGATCCTTCTGAAGTGATAGATCGAAATTGTTGAACCCGGGCCCGTGGAAAAACTCGCGGTTCGCAGTGCCAAGATATCCCAATTGTTCCTGAACGAACAGAGACGTGTTGAAATAAGGCTTGCCGCTTCGCGGGTCAGTAAAGTTCAGCTTCCCGCCGAGAAAATTGGGAGTGTCCACCCCCGCCCCGATGCTCGATCCGAACGTGCCCAGCAAAGAGCGATCGTCCACTTCGCTTAAACTGACGGGAAACCCTGTGGCGAACCGGGTGATTCCGACCAACCTCCAGCCAGAGGTGAGTCGCGGCCGACGGTTGCCTGCCAGTCGGTCAAAGGGAAGCAGGTATTGATAACTCACCACAAAGTTGTGAGTCGAGTCAAAAGTTGAAAGGGCCTTACTGACCCGCAGATTATAAGGATCAGGAACCTTGTCTCCCAAGGACGAAGCGTTGTCCATCGATTTGCTGTAGGTATAGGAGGCAAAAAAGGTCATTCGCTGGGTGGTGTGCCGCAGGCTTACTTGAAGAGAATTGTAGTTTGAATTCGCGGCGGTCGTCATCCAGTAGTTGTCACCATAGTTGTTTCCGAACGGCCCACGGGTACCGTTGACGATGGTCCCGTCTGCGCGTGTATACACTGTATTCTCGCCAAAAGGCCCGCATGTGGGAGTGCCGGGCAGTACCTCGCTTGGCTGGCTCAGACCTAAACAGAGTTGGGGTATGCCAGGATCGGAGGCTATCCCTGCCAGCAGGTGATGCCCTTGGCTTCCGACGTAGCCCAGCGTTAGAAGCGTGGTGTTCCCGAATTGCCGCTGAAGGGTGAAATTATAATTCTCTGAATAAGGAGTTTGAGCGTTAATCTGAGGCACCGGATAGCCCGAAAGCGGCAAATAATTGGCCCAGACGAAGTTCGTGCTGCCCGGCGGTGGCGGCGTATAAGGAAAGGGCTCAAAATGAACTGCGCCGTCTGTGCGATTGCGGTATGGAGTCGCAAACAATGGCGGCGCTGGCGCAAGGTAGAAAATGTCAAAAGGAGCAAGGCCGGTATTATCGAGCATCTGGGCGCCCTCAACATTGGTGTAAAAAAGTCCAAATCCGCCGCGAAGGCTGAACTTGCCCGGCCCTCCAGTCAGCCAGCCGAGCGGTCCATTGCTCGCTCCGGAAGGTGAATAGGCAATCCCAAAACGGGGCGCAAAATTGTTGAGAGGAGTGCGGGAGATTGTGTTGGGGATGGTTCCGAAGCCAGCGACTTGATCGCCTGGAAAAACGTAGCCGGACGGAGCGCCGGGGTAGACCTTGGATTGGGCCCCGAGCGCGAATGTGCTCAACTGGTTGTGTTTCTCATACCAGGGCTGAAAGATCTCATAGCGCAAGCCGTAGTTTACCGTCACATCAGGTTTTGCTCGCCAGCTATCCTGGCCGTATAACCCCAGGTAATTGCGGCGGTTGTCGTACCAGAAGCCCCCTTCCTGGACAAAGGAAGTTGGAGCGCCAATCAGGTAGTCGGCAAAATCGCTTCCCGTTTCTGTTCCCGAGAAACCAATGAACCCATTGCCGCCCACAAGCGGCATCGGTTCGTAGAAGTCATTGAACGTGTACTGAGCGCCCGCCTTGACGGTGTGATTTCCAATCACCTTTGAGAAATTGTCGAGAACGGAGGGGGAATCCTCGTAGCGATTGTACGCTACTCCTGTCAAACCAATCGAGTAATTTAGGAACCCGATACTGGGGGCGCCGGAGAATTGCGCGGAGGCGGGAACCATAGCGCCTGGAACTCCTTGCGGAAAACCGTATTGGCTGAGCGGCACTCCGAAGTTACCCGCCGGCGCGTTGTTGTGAAAGACGTAACGGTTCCAACTGAGATGCAATTCATTTAATGTTGTCGCCCCAAACGATTTCGTATCCCCCAGGGTAACGAGTTGGGAGCGGCCGCCATTGAAAGTGGGAAATCCCGGGGTATTGTTTGTACCAAAGGGCACTAGTTGGAACGTGTC
>DATGKJ010000291.1:0-3117 GCA_035294685.1 Terriglobia bacterium
GGCTTAACCTTTCAAGGTAAGGACGAGCCAGTTGCGCAAGATCAAACCGGGACGCTGCCTGCTTCCCCAGTTCCAGCAGCTTCGAACCCAGCCGATACTTTCCCGTGGCAGAGTCCCGCTCGGTGAAGTGATGACGCTCCAGGATTCGCAGCAGGCGATAACAGGTGCTCCGGTTCACTCCCACCCGCTCGACCACTTCCGCCAGACTCTGATCCTTGCCGCTGCTTGCAAGAACATCCAGAATCGTAAACGCGCGTTCAAGGACCTGAGTTCGGTATGGAAATTTGCTTGCACTCCGTCGTCTCATGCTGTTTAAGATATCATCAGGATGCCGTTAAACAGAAAGCGTGATTAAGGTCCAATTGTTTCGTTCTGGCGGGAACCCATTCTGCTTGCAGGGTGATGAGCAACTTTGGTTGGGCTTTATGGCGAGGACGCTTTTCGTATGTGAGGCTGTGATTTCGGGCCTGCTGTGCGATAAAAATGGGCTTGGCAATGGGTTCATCCAGTCCTTGCAGGCAATCACCTGGCAGTATTTCGACTGGGATCAACAATCTGGTAGCGGGGGGGAGGATCGAACTCCCGACCTAGGGATTATGAGACCCTCGCTCTACCACTGAGCTACCCCGCCTGCTGGACTACAATTTGAAAAGTCTTTAGTTCGAGAATGACCGAAAGCGGTCATCCCGGCAACGCATGCCTGCAACAGACTCGCATCGCACTCTTTCATGCCTCAGGATGGATTGTATTCGCTGAGACAATCGTTAAAAGCAAGGTTAAGGTATTAAGACTTTGGAAGTCAATGCAGAGGGCCGCTTTGACTCTGGATCGACAGCTTGAGGCGATTTATCACCAGGAAATTGGCGTGACTTGCGAAGCCCACCCCGGGGGAGCAAACTGGGATTAAAGGGCAGGGTCTCGGAGGATTTGAGCGGCACGAAGGAGGCATCGCCATGCGATGGTCTTGGAAAATTGGCAGGCTCGCCGGAATCAACGTCTACATGCACGCCACGTTCCTGCTGCTCATCCTCTTTATCGTGTTTGTGAATTATGCGAACGGGCGAAGCCTGGCCACAACTTTCGTAGGCGTCGTCTTTGTGCTCGTCATTTTTGCCTGCATCGTGCTCCATGAACTGGGGCATGCGTTGACGGCCCGCAAGTTTGGCGTGCAGACCCGCGACATTATTCTGCTTCCAATTGGCGGCGTCGCCCGGCTTGAACGAATGCCGGAAAAGCCGCGCGAAGAGCTATGGGTAGCGATTGCCGGACCGTTGGTGAATGTCGTGATCGCGGCGGTTTTGTTCGCCATTCTCGTTGCCACGGGCTTCCACCCGCATTGGAGGGACTTCCGCTGGGCCGGAGGGAATTTCCTTGAAAAACTCATGGTGGTGAACTTGTGGCTGGTGGGGTTCAACATTCTGCCGGCATTTCCCATGGATGGAGGACGCGTGCTGCGGGCGCTCCTGGCTACGCGGATGGAATACACCCGCGCCACCCAGATGGCGGCGCACATCGGCCAGGGCATGGCCTTGATCTTCGGGTTCGTCGGCTTGTTTTCAGATCCCTTCCTTCTTTTTATCGCGTTGTTTGTCTGGATGGGTGCGGAAGCTGAAGCGTCGATGGCCCTGATGCGAACTTCTCTCGGGGGCATTCCCGTGCAGCAGGTCATGCTCACCGATTTCAAAACCCTTCAGCCTGATGAGCCGCTTTCCGCGGCGATCGATCATGCTCTAGGAGGATGGCAGCAGGACTTTCCGGTTGTTTTTGGCGACCGAGTCCTTGGGGTCCTCACCCGAGAAGACCTGATGCGGGTTCTCGCGCAAGGCGGCGCCGAGGCGCGCGTGCGTGACGCCATGCGCCGCGAGTTCCAGACCGTGGATTCGCATGACATGCTGGAGCGCGCCCTCGCAGTTCTCCATTCCTGCCATTGCCGCGCTCTTCCGGTTCAACACGATGGTCGGCTCGTTGGCATGTTAAACGCCGACAATGTCGGGCACTTCATGATGCTTCAATCCGCCCTCCGCCGCAAAAAGGCGCTTGCCGCGCATAAAACTTCATCCAACGGAGAAGCTTCGCACCACGACGGGGGCTTCATCTATTAATGGTCGCATCCCTCGATGCTGGCGAAAGGCAGGGCAGGCGGCACGGACAGTCAACTTATTGAGGATTACAAATTATAGTGACGACTTCTTCTGTAGCGCCGGTGTCCTCACCGGCGATTTTTCGGCGCTGCGGACAGCGCCGCCACAGCAAATAGTGTCACTATAATTTGTAATCCCCTGTAAAACCGTTCGCACAAACCAAAGTGTGGCGAGCATTTGATCCGTTCGAGCGATAGAATAAAACCTCAGGAGGCCAGATCATGAATCGAAGAAGATTTCTCCAGGCGGGAACGGCCGCTGCCGGTTTGGCTAGTGTGCCCGGCGCAGGCTACCTGGCGGGCTGGGATTCACCGCTCACAACCCAGGGTGATTTCCATCCTATTCCCAGACGACGGCTCGGGAAGACTGGATGGGACTTGTCCATTCTCGGACTAGGCGGCATCGTTGTCATGGATTCCGATCAGGCCATTGCCAATAATACAGTGGCGCAGGCCGTCGATCTGGGCATCAACTATGTGGACGTAGCTCCCAGCTACGGTAATGCCCAGGAAAGATTGGGGCCTGCCCTTCAGCCTTATCGGCATCGCGTATTTTTAGCCTGCAAGACCGGAAAGCGCGATAAGGCGCGAGCCCTCGCCGCCCTGGATGATTCGCTTAAACTTCTCCGCACGGACTACATTGACCTCTACCAGCATCATGCGGTGACGACGATGGAGGACGTTCATCGGATCCTCGGCCCAAACGGAGCCATGGAGGCCTTCGTTCAGGCGCGGAAGGCAGGCAAGATTCGATATCTCGGCTTTTCAGCCCACTCGACGGAAGCGGCGCTTGCTTTGCTCGACCGCTTTGAAGTGGATACGATTCTTTTTCCAATCAATTTTGTCTTGTATTCTCAAGCCCATTTCGGCCCGCAGGTGATCGCTCGCGCGCGGGAGAAAGGCGTCGGCATCCTGGCGATCAAAGCGATGGCGAAAACGACCTGGCCTTCATCGTTGGCGCAGGAGCGAAGACCAAA
>DATGKJ010000292.1:0-3399 GCA_035294685.1 Terriglobia bacterium
CCCGTTACCGAACCAAGCCGCTTGTCAGCTACCAGACTTACCGACAACTATCTGGGTGGGACTTTCACCCACCAGTGATCTGCGCCGTTGGGGCGCACCGAAGAATCCCCGTATTTGAGAAGCAGGATAAACTCCGCGAAGCATCTCGACGGCAGTGATAAGTGAAAAGTGACGAGTGGTGAGCAAAAGCAATCAAAACCTTAGATTGATTTTTTGCCCGTCACTCGTCACTGTTTTTCGGCTCTTCGGAATGACGGAAAGGAAGCAACCTGTTAGATGTATTTTTGAGTGGAATCAACTATAGTAAGCGATTGCGGTTGAGTGAATCGAAATCTGGATGCGGAGGACGTGGATGGCGGATGTGGTGACGTTCGGCGAGGCGATGATTCGGCTTTCGCCTCCGAATTTTCAGCGACTCGAACAGGCTGTTTCTCTCGATGTCCAGATCGGCGGCGGCGAATTGAACGTGGCAGTCGGCGTGAGACGGTTAGGTTTGAAAAGCGCATGGGTTTCGCAGCTCCCTAAGAACGCGCTCGGGCGGCTCTTGGAAAATCGCGCCCGCCAGGCAGGCGTGGATACTTCGGAGATTCTCTGGACCGACGAGGGGCGGCTTGGCCTCTACTTTGTGGAATTCGGCGCTGCGCCGCGTCCCAGTTCGGTGCTCTACGACCGCGCTTATTCATCGATCAGCGCCATCCGGCCGGGTGAAGTGAACTGGGAAGAGGTTTTTGCCGGAGCCAAGTGGTTCCATACCAGCGGCATCACCCCGGCTTTGAGCGATTCAGCCGCCGCGGTTACCCGTGAAGCGCTCCAAGCCGCGCGGGAAGCGGGCGTGACGGTTAGCTATGATCTGAATTATCGCGGTAAGCTCTGGTCGCCGGCAAAAGCTCAAAGCGTGCAGGAACCCCTGATGGAATATGTGGACGTGCTGATCACCACGGAAGAGGATACGAACGTGGTGTTCAAGATCAAGGCGGAGTCGCGCGGCGAAGAGAAAGGCTTCGAGCGGGTTTCCGCCGAACCTTACAAGGAAGTGGCCAGGCGGCTGCAGGAAAAATTCAACTTTCGCGCGGTTGCGATCACCTTGCGCGAGAATCCACTGGTATGGCGGAACACCTGGACGGCCATCGCTTATGCCGATGGCAAATTCTATGACGACGTGAAATACGATCTGGAAATTGTCGATCGCATCGGCGGAGGCGATTCCTTCAGCGCCGGCTTTATTTATGGCTATCTTGCGCATAAATCCTACGCGGCTGCGGTGCGATACGGCAACGCTTTCAGCGCGCTCAAACATACGAACCCGGGCGATTTCAACTGGGCGACGCTGGCTGAGGTGGAACAATTGCTGAAGGGCGCCAGCCTGAGAGTGGCGAGATAGAGGAAGCTCTCAGCTTTCAGCGATCTACCCTCAGCGAGAATGATCCTTTGCTTGACTCTGTAAATACAGTTCCGCGGTCATTCTTCAATAGCAAGTTACTGCGAAACAATAAAGGAGACTGTCATTCTGAGCGATAGCGAAGAATCCCTGTATTTACAGAATCAGGCAACGGCAGAGATTCTTCGTCGCCTTCGGCTCCTCAGAATGACAGGCTGCAAGAGTTTTTTTGGCACCCGCTGAGCGCTGACAACTTTTCTGGAGGTTTAATTTGTCCTGGACTAAAGATAAAAGCTTGGAAAAGATTCGCTCAGTGGGATTGGTGCCCATCGTCAGGACGCCCTCGCCGGAAGATGCTTCGCGGGCGGCGGAAGCTATTATTCGCGGTGGAATCGGCATTGCCGAAGTCACGATGACAGTTCCCAACGCGATCCGCGTAATGGAGCAGGTGGTAGGGAAATACGGCGAAGAGGTGTTGCTTGGCGCCGGCACCATTCTGGATCCTGAGACCTGCCGCGCGGCGATTCTGGCCGGCGCGGAGTTCATCGTGACGCCATCGCTCGATGTGCGGGTGATCGAAACGGCGCATCGTTACAGCAAGCCCTGCTTCCCGGGCGCTCTAACACCGACAGAAGTGGTGACTGCATGGCAGGCGGGGGCCGATATGGTGAAGATCTTCCCCTGTGGACCGGTGGGCGGACCGAAATACATCAAAGCCTTGAAAGGTCCGCTGCCTCAAATTGAGTTTGTACCCACGGGCGGCGTCAATCTGGAAACAACGCCGGAATTTATCAAGGCCGGGGCTTCCGCCGTAGCGGTGGGCAGCGAATTGGTGAATCTGAAAGCGCTGCGGGAAGGAAAGGTGGAGACGATTACGGAGACGGCCAAAAAGTTTATGGAAGCGGTTCGCTCGGCGAGGGCAGGCATTCGTGAGAGTAACGCGTAGGAGTGACAGGCGAGGAGTTTAACATGGCAGAATCAGTTCTTTTTTTCGGCCCGAGGTTGAATGTCGCAGACTGCAAGCCGACTGATTTAGCGACGCGCGCCAAGCCAGCAATTTCCTGAGAATTTCCTGCCTGCGGCCTGCCGCTTCCGCTCGATATCTTCAGGCTGGAAGGAGGCTTGCTGTGATGACCAGACTTGATTTTCCACTCTGGTTGCGGGCCACGCACTTCTTTAACCTGCTCTTTATATCCTTGCTGTTTCGGAGCGGTCTGGAAATCCTCAGCGCCCATCCCAAGCTTTACCTGAATGACCATTGCACACCTGAAAGCGAGTGGCTGAAATTCACTCGCAAGCAGTTGCCTGAAGACAGGCTCTGGACGTCGCGGGATGAAGAAGTCTCGTTCCCTTCGTGGCTGGCGCTGCCCGGTCGCAGGAACCTGGGCTTAGGCCGACATTGGCACTTCCTTTCGGATATCGGATGGCTTTTGACTGGAATTATCTACCTGGCGTTGCTCTTCGCCACTTCGGAGTGGCGACGCCTGGTTCCCACTTCCTGGGCCATCTTTCCCGGCGCCTGGCATGCGTTACGCATTTATCTCAGCTTTCATATTGTCGAAACGCCGGGAGCGTATAATCCGCTTCAACAGTTGGCCTACTTTTCCGTTGTTTTTCTGCTTGCGCCGCTTACCATTCTGACTGGCCTTGCGATGTCGCCGTCGATTTCTGCGCGCTTCCCCTGGTACATCCGAATCTTTCACGGACGCCAGGTGGCGCGCAGCATGCATTTTCTCTGCCTCTGCGCCTTCACCCTTTTCTTCATCGTCCACGTGACCATGGTCGTCGCGCATGGCTTTGCAAGGGAGCTTGCATTGATCGTGCTGGGTGAAACACAAAACCCTCACCTGAAGCTCGCTCTGGCGCTCGGCTGGTTTGGGATCGGGGTGATTGTTCTTGTTCATGTCCTGGGCACTATATATTCGTTTCGCAATCCGCGATTGGTGCAGCGGCGCACCCAGGCCCTGATTGACCCGGTCCGAATGGCCCTTTTTGGTCGTGAGATCTCCGCTCAGCATTAC
>DATGKJ010000293.1:0-8737 GCA_035294685.1 Terriglobia bacterium
GAGCCGAGAGCCTGACATAACCTACCGAGCAGCGCGGCGTCGGCCGCTCCCCGACAACTTCCAGAGAGATCATCTCGCCGGCCTCGTCAAGAACCGCAGTCTTCGCCACTTCTTCCAGGTCGTGATCTTCGGTAGCAAGCCAGAAAACCGGAACGCACTCAAGCCCTTGCTCCGTCAGGGATTGCGCCAACTTCACGGCTGTAAGGGCTTTATAAAGCGTAAAGGCTGGGCCGGAGAACAACCCCACCTGCTGGCCGGTGACAACAGCAAAAATGTTCGGGTCACGCAGCCGCTGGATGTTGGCGTGAGTCTCCTCGCCGCAACCGAAAATCTGATTTTGGCGAGCCAGGATTTCGGCAAGTTCCTCACGATGCGGATAAAGGCTTGAAATTTCGCGGGCTACGGTTTGATAGCTTGTGGTTTCGGAAGGAGAGCCGGAATAAAAGTCCCTGACGCGATCGAAGTGATAGAGATAATCGACAAAGAGCGCTGTCGCTTTCGGCGCATGAGCATACGAGATACACGATGGATTCATACTCAGTCCATGGTACACTGCCCCGCCAATTGCGACAACGGAAGAAAGCCTTGCGCCTTGCTACTTATTCAGGTTCATCAGTAGATGCACCAGCGTGCGCACGCCGTGTCCGGAGGGGCCTTTCGCCAGATATGGCTTCTCTTCATAATTCCAGCGCGTTCCGGCGATATCCAGATGCACCCAGGGCGTATCTCCGGCAAACTCGCCCACAAACATCGCTCCGGTAATCGCGCCGCCGTAACGCCCGCCCGTATTCGCAATATCGGCGATGGAGCTTTTGTATAGCTCACGGTAGTCGTCATCCACCGGCAACTCCCACATGCGCTCGCCGACAGCGGCTGCGCTCGAAAGCACGCGATTCACCCACTCCTTGTTATAGCCAAAGACGCCGGTGGTGATATTGCCTAAAGCGATCGTCACGGCGCCCGTGAGCGTCGCGGCATCGATGAGCGCCGTAGCGCCGTGCAGCTTGGCATAGTGCAGCGCATCAGCCAGCACCAGGCGGCCCTCGGCATCGGTATTCAGAATCTCAACCGTTTTACCGGACATCGAGGTGATCACGTCGCCCGGCTTGTAAGCCTGCCCGCCCGGCATGTTCTCCGTAGCCGGAACCACGGCGATGACGCGCACCCTGGGCTTTAGTTGAGCGATGGCCCGCATCACGCCCAGCATGGTGGCGCCGCCCGCCATATCTGTCTTCATCTCTTCCATGTTCTGGCTCGGCTTGATGGAAATGCCGCCCGTATCAAAAGTAATTCCCTTCCCGATCAGGCCCACCACGGGCGTGGCCGGAGCATCCTGCGGCGTATAACGCACCACAATCAGGCGCGGAGGCTCATGGCTGCCCTGAGCCACTGCCCAGAAGGTGTTCATCTTCAGCGACCGAATCTCTTCCGGGCCGAGCACCGTGAATTCCAGCCCAAACTGCTTGGCCATCGCCACGGCCTGATCGGCCAGAACGGTCGGGGTCATCAGATTGGAAGGCTCGTTTACCAGATCGCGGGTGAAGTTGGCGGCTTCAGCAATGATGCGGCCTCGCTCGACCGCCGCTTTCTCGGCTTCCGTGAACGGCGTTTCGCCTGCGAGCAGCGCGAAGCTATCCACCCGCCGGGCGGCGTTCTTTTCCGTGCGGTATTTATCCGCATCATAGTCCGCCAGGATCGCGCCTTCAACCGCTTGTTGCACAGTTTCAGGAATGCGAAGGCGGGCGTGAGTCAGCCACGAAACCTCGTGAATGCCCTTACTCCGCGCCTGCCGCACCGCCGTACCGGGAAGCCGGGCAAGCTGCGGCAACTGAAATTTCTCCCGCTTCCCCGCTCCGATCACCAGCAGGCGGCTGGCAGCAAGCCCGGGCGGATGATGAATCAGGGTGCACTCCAGCGCTTTTCCGGTCAGCTCGCCGCTGGCCTGCAACTCCTCCAGCATTTTGCGTGTGCTGACAGGCAGTTGTTCCACCGTGCCGCTTGACGCCGGATTTCCTTCAAAACTAACCACTGCCAGAAGAGGCGTCTCGATGCGCTCCACCGGCCCTTCGCGAAGTTCAATTTTCAATGGGATATTTCTCCTTTAGCCTGTAGGGGCGGACGGCGTCCGCCCTGATGAGTAGAGTGACACTACCGAGCCGCATGGGCGCGCGCCGCGCGCCCCTACGATGAATGCTTTCGCCGATGCTCCTGGACTTCCTGGGCTGCCTCTCGGTCGATCGCGCGGCGGCGCAGAGTCTCGCGGCGGTCGAAAACCGTCTTGCCCTTTGCCAGGGCGATTTCACACTTGATGAGATTGTTCTTGGTGTAGAAACGCAAAGGAATCAGGGTGAGGCCCTTTTCCTGCGTCCGGCCCATAAGCTTGTTAATCTCCTGCCGATGCAAAAGCAGGCGCCGGTCACGCAGCGAGTCCTTGTTCATGTAACTTCCCGCCGCGTAAGCACCGATATGGCAATCCACCAGCCAGACTTCTCCCTTCCGCACCACGGCATAGCCATCCTTCAGGCTGGCCTTGCCTTCGCGGATGGATTTCACTTCAGGCCCGGTCAGTTCGATGCCGGTCTCGTATTTCTCCAGAAAATGATAGAAGTGCGAGGCTTGCCGGTTCACCGCCAGGTTTTTCTGCGCCGATTCTTTGGTTCGCGCTGTCATCGCAATTGCAATTCCTGACCAATTCGGCTGTAGGGGCGGACGGCATCCACCCCCTGGCTTCCGTCTCAAAAACAGGATGGGCGCGCGCCGCGCGCCCCTACGGTTTGCCCATCAGGACATGCCGTAAATAATCCATGCGACAGAAAAAATACATTGTAGCAAATTGCAGATTTCGGCAGGCAGTGAGACGTTGAATTCCCGCTTACACGGGAATGACTGTTTCCCCAAGTCCGGTGGCGCTTGAGATCAGGAATATGCAAATAACACACTTTAGCTACCGCATTTTGGCATTCTCCATATAAAATCAACCCCTACACTTGCAGAGGAGGATTGCATGGAACGCGTCTGCTTTTTGCTGAAGGTGAGGCCGGAACGATTGGAGGAATACAAGGAAAGGCACAGAACGGTATGGCCAGAGATGTTACAAGCGCTGCGCGAGACCGGATGGCACAACTACTCGCTGTTTCTTCGTCCGGATGGTTTGCTGGTGGGCTACTTTGAAACGCCCAGCCTGAAGGACGCATTGGCCGGCATGGCTCAGCGCGATGTCAATGCGCGCTGGCAACGCGATATGGCTCCGTTCTTCGAGAATCTCGGGGGGCGTCGGCCCGATGAAGGATTTGAGCGTCTGGAAGAAGTCTTTCACCTTGCTTAGCAGGTTGCTGGAGAACCTATCCACTCTGTCATTCTGAGGAGCCGAAGGACTCCGCGCCAGAATGACGGGCGAGGGCATCACGAGTAATTGTTCTACGGCGGGAATCCCTTCTCACTGAGCCGTATAGCCGCCATCAATCATCAAAGATGTTCCGGTAATGTAGGAAGCTTCCTCTGACGCCAGAAAGAGGATCGGATAGGCGACTTCCCGCGGCTGGCCCACTCTCTTCAGGAAAGTCTTGGCGCCTTCTTCAGCATTGAACTGCTCGAACGTCATTCCCACGCTTTCCATATGGCGGCGGGAAGCGGCAGTCAGGATGGTTCCCGGACAAACGCAATTCACCCGGATATTAAAGGGAGCGAGGTCCATGGCCATATTGCGGGTGAGTTGCAGAATAGCCGCCTTGGTGGCGCTGTAGGCAAAAAAGTTCGGCTGCGCCACAAAGCTTGAAATCGAGGCGAGGTTCACAATAGCTCCGCCGCCGGATTTCTTCATGTGCTCTACGGCATACTTGGTGACCATTGAGGTGCCAATCACATTGACTCCGAGCGAGCGTTGCCAGTCTTCGACCGTGGCATCAAAACCCTTCAGGACAAAGACGGCGGCATTGTTCACCAGAATGTGAACGCCTCCGAAAGCTTCGGCAGCGGTGTCCGCAATCTTGCGGGCGTCTGCCTCTTTGGAAATGTCGGCTTGCAAGGAACGCGCTGTGCCGCCCTTGCTTTGAATCTTGCGGGCGGTTTCCTCAGCCGTCCTGGCATCGACATCCGCCACCAGAACCTTGGCGCCTTCTTCTCCAAAAACCTCAGCCGTCGCCTGGCCAATTCCCGCGCCCGCTCCGGTCACAATCGCAACTTTATTCTGCAATCTCATGCTCACCTCAGCGTGTTCTGAAAGTCGTCTCTCTCAATACGTCGCGCGGCCTCCTGAAATGTCATAGCACTGGCCCGTGGTGAAGGAAGCCTCGCGTGAAACCAGATAATGAACCAGCGCCGCCACTTCCTCAATCGTTCCGGTGCGCCCCATCGGAATGCGGCTCACCATATACTGCACGGTCTCCTTGGCCAGCCCGTCCAGAATCTTGGTGCGGATCACAGCCGGAGCGATGCTGTTCACCGTGACATCGCCCTTTCCCGCCACTTCCTTGGCCAGCGACTTTGTGAAGGCGATCACCGCCGCTTTGCTCGCGGAGTAAGGGCCCAAAGTTGGATTGCCCTCCTTGCCGGCGATGGAGGCCACGTTCAGGATGCGCCCATAGCGCCGGTCGAGCATTTCCTGAATCACGGCCTTGCACATCAGAAAGACACCGCGCACATTCACGGCATAAACCGAGTCCAGGTCATTCTCGTTCAGTTCCCAGAGCGGCAACGTCCGGCCCGCAATGCCGGCGTTATTCACCACGATATCGATGGGTCCCAGCTTGCTCCGCACTTCCTCGACAGCCTTCTGAACGGAAGCGGAGGAAGAAACATCGCACTGCACACCGATGCCATCAATCGGCGCTGCAACCGATTTCGCCAATTCTTCCTTCAAGTCAAAAACCGCCACGCGCGCCCCAGCCGCATGGAGCCGTTGCGCAATGCCCTCGCCAATTCCCTGCCCCCCGCCGGTGACGATGGCGACCTGCCCTTCCAGGCTGAAAAATTTCTGCTCGCTCACGGTCTCTTCTGCCTCGCTCATGAAATGACTCGATATGTTCTTCAACAACCTGCCTGACGACGCGCTTCGACCGCTTACTCAATAACCTCAAACTTCTTCAGCGCCTGCTCGTCAATCGTCAGCCCCAGGCCGGGAGCGTTTTCATCCAGCTCGATATAACCGTTCTTCGCCAGAGGCTCACCCTTGAAAATGTACCAGAAAAGCTCGTTCCCCACCTCCACATCAACCGGCGGGAAATATTCCGCCATCGGCGAATTCAGGCTGGCCATCACCACGTGGAAGTTGTGCATCTGCCCGGCGTGCGGGATGACGGGAATTTCATAGGCCTCGGCAAGCGCCTGAATCTTGCGCGCCTGAGTGATCCCTCCCACCCGGTTCGTATCAAACTGGATCACATCCAAGGCCTTGGCGTCGATCAATTCACGAAAGCCGTAGAGCGTGAATTCATGCTCGCCGCCGGAAATGGGAACAATATTCAAGGCTCGCAGCGCCGCATAGCCGCCAATATCATCCGGCAGCACAGGCTCCTCAACCCACCGCAGGTGATAATCCGCAAGGAGTGGAATCATGCGGCGGGCGTATTCAAAAGTCCAGCCCATGTAGGCATCAGCCATCAGGTCAATTTCATCGCCGATAGTTTCGCGGGCTGTGCGCACCAGCTCGAGATTGCGTTGCATGCCCTCGGCGCCATCGAGCGGCCCCCAGCCAAACCGCACCTTCATGGCGCGAAAGCCTTGCGACTTGTAAAGCGCGGCCTCCTTGCGAAGCTCATCCAAAGGCTGGCTATAAAGGCGGCTGGCATAAACCGGAATTTTGGCCTTGGTTTTGCCCCCAAGAAGCCTGAAGACCGGCTGCTTGAGTATCTTCCCCAGCAGGTCCCAAAGGGCGATATCTACGGCGCTGATGGCCACCATTCCAATCCCTTTTCGGCCAAAGGCGATTGTGCGGCGGTACATATGTTGCCAGAGGTACTCGTAATCGAAGGGATTCTGCCCCATCAGGATTGGTTTCAGGTACAGATCCACCACCTGCTTGGTGACGCGGGGAGAAAGCGCCGCGTTCCCAATACCGACTTCTCCCGAATCGGTTGCAACCTCGACAATGAGCCAGCTATGGAAGCGAAACGTGCTCATGGTATCGGTCGGCAAATCGAGCAAATCCGCAGGATTCGTGCAAAAATGCGGCTGCGGCGGCACTGTTTTCTGCTTCCATTCCACCACCCGCGCTCGAACTTCAGTAATTCTCACGTTGACCCTCCCGGTAATTGGCGTCTCTCAGTATGACTTAACAAATTGCCGAAAATCTCCAGTGGAGTGTAATCCGCCATCATATACATTCAAGAGGAAGGCTGCAAGTCAGACAGGCGGCATATCATCCTGGCCATCAGGCTTCGATGGAATACGCTGCCGCGCTTGGCATATTGCTGCAACAGATCAAAGGCCATTCACCACAGAGAACACAGAGCGCAGAGAAAAATGCTCAGCGCAACCGCTAATATCCGTGCCGTCCCAGCCGGACTTTGCCGCGGAATTTGCGATGGATGTAGGTGCTGTAAGCGATCACGCCGACCATGCCGATGGCATTGGCAATGAAGGCTGCGCGAAGGGCGTGCGGAGAAGAAGACGCGTTATAGACGCTCAGGCTGTAGGCAGGACTGAGCGTTGAGGTAAGGAGGTCTGGGAAAATACTCGCTGCGGCTGAACCCATCAGGCCGACGATAACGAGCGTCGAGGAACGAAACGCGCCGCGGTCATTCGCTCGGCGGCAGAAAAATCCGCCCACAAGACCTGCCAGAGTAATCGCCGGGAAAATGAGGGCCACCGGATGGGAGATAAACTTGTGAGCCGCATCGGACCTTACAGAATAGGTTGCGACGGTTGTCAGCGCGGTGAGAATAACCACCAGCAGCCACAGCCTTGCTGACGTGTGAAGAGTTCTCTCGAATAACGCGTCCTCAGCCTTGAGCCTCAGGTAATTCGCTCCGTGCCACGCCAGAACAAGGACGCTCAGGATTCCCACCAATAGCGAATAGGGGTTCAAAAGTAGGGCAAAACTGCCCTGGAAATATCCGTCAGCGCCCACGGGCAAGCCCCGCACCACGTTTCCAAGCGCAACTCCCAGCAAGAGCGCCAGCAGCCAACTGCCTAACCAGAACGAGACATCCCATAGCGCTTTCCAAAGCGGGTTATCCATCTGGCTGCGAAATTCAATGGAAACCCCTCGCAAAATCAGCAGCCACAGCGCCACAATCAGAGCCAGATAAAAGCCGCTGAATCCTGAAGCGTACACTCTGGGAAACGAGACCACCAGCATCCCGCCGCTCGCGATGAGCCACACTTCATTGCCGTTCCAGAGCGGGCCGATGGCGTTCAGCGCAATGCGCCGCTCCGTGTCGCCGTGGGCAATCCAAAGATGCAGGGAGCCGACGCCCAGATCGTATCCATCGAGCGCCGCATAAGCGGTCAGCATCGCGGCAAGCGCCCAGAACCAGACAACGTTCAACGTTCACCTCCCGGAGTCCACAACAGAAGGGTTCTCAATCTCCTCCGGCCCCTGATGAATAACTCGCCCGACCAGGAACAGAAAGAGCATGGCTAACATGGCATAGATGCCCGCAAAGCCGAGAGTCGTAAATACGGTTTCTCCTGCGGCAACATTGGCGGAGGTTCCATTCGCCGTCTTGAGCAGCCCATAAACCAGCCAGGGCTGCCGGCCAACTTCCGCCACAACCCAGCCCGCTTCATTGGCGATATAGGGGAATGGGAGCGCGAGCATCAAAATCCACAGATACCAGCGGTTTTCAAAAAGCCTCTTCCTCCATAAAAGAAAAACGCCCGCCAGCATGATGGCGATAAAGATTGTCCCGAGGCCCACCATGATGTGATACGCATAATAAGTCAGTTCGACGGGCGGCCAAAGCTCTCGCGGGTAAATGCTTAATCCCTCCACGCTGGCGCTGAAATGGCCATAGGCCAGAAAGCTGAGGAAGCGGGGAACGTAGATGGGATCGATAAGCCGCTGGTTTTCGGTATCCGGCATCCCGATGATGGCTAACGGCGCTCCTTTTTCGGTGTGGAAGAGGCCCTCCATCGTCGCCAGTTTTGTCGGCTGGTAGCGAACCACGTTGCGGCTGTTCAGATCGCCGGTTGGGAACGCCTGGGTCAGAGAAAGGATCAAGCCTGCAATGACCGCCATTTTCAGTGAAAGCTCCGCAAAATCCCGATGGCGATGTGAAAGCGCGTAGAAAGCCCCTATGCCGCCGATCACAAAGGCGACCGCCAGCAGCGCGCCGTTGATGGTATGCGCGTACTGCCATCCGGCGTAAGGGTTCAGCAGCACCGCCCAGAAGGATCTCAAACGCACGCCGCCGCCCGGATCAAGCTCGTAGCCGACCGGGTGCTGCATCCAGGCATCTACCGCGACAATAAAATAACCCGAAAGCAATGACCCCGCCGCCACGCCCAGGCTTGAAAGCCAGTGAACCACACGCGGGACGCGCTCTTCGCCAAACATGAACAATCCCAGAAATCCTGATTCCAGAAAGAAGGCATAGACGCCCTCCATGGGCAGAGTTTGCCCGAATACGCCGCCTCCGAAGCTCGAAAAGCGGCTCCAGTTGGTGCCAAACTCAAACTCCAGCGGGATCCCCGTGACGACGCCAATGGCAAAATTGATGGCGAAAATCTTCGCCCAAAATCTGGCGGCGGCCAGATATCGCTTGTCTCCGGTCGCAAAATGGAGCGTCGAAAGCAG